>JAOUJM010000295.1 GCA_029883265.1 Gammaproteobacteria bacterium | reverse complement strand
TTAATCGAGCTGGAAAATGACACTGATGAGAATGATTCGGCGTTGTCGCAATTGCTTGACGCATTAAAAAAATCAAATATGACTTACTTATCTGTCGATAAGGGTCGAGAGTTATTTGGCAATGATGCCATACGCGTTGCAATTATTTACCAAACTCGAAAAGTACAATTATTCGGCCAAAGCCAAACCTTAACAAAAAGAATATTCGACCAATACAATCGACAACCACAAATCCAGTTTTTCAAATACAAATCCACTGGTGAATCTTTTGGTGTCATGCTTAATCATTTTAAGTCAAAGAATTGCAAGAACCAATCGGAGGGAAGCAAAACCATTAGTCAAAGCCAAGGCTGTTGGGAAGAGGTGCGAGTACAAGCCGCGCATTCAATTATGGATTGGTTACGCCAAGAACCTCAGACGAAGCAGAATTTTATTGTCATGGGTGATCTTAATAGTTATCCAGAGGAAGCACCGATTCGAGTGTTGAGTCAGTCCCTGAGGAACACCATTCTTGAGTTTGAGCCACAGGCCTATAGTTATAATCATAAAGGCTGGCGAGGTTTGTTGGATTATATGTTACTTACATCTACGCTACATAAACGCACAATAAATGCTGGGGTTTGGCATATTAATGCTGATGAAGCCCCTGTGTTAGATTATCGTATACAAGCAAAAAGCCCAGCTCATGCTAATTTGTTTCAAGGCAATACGGCTTATCGCAGCTCAGATCATGACCCAGTATACCTTGATCTTAAACTTGACCCATAATTAAGCTATAACACACTGTAAAACAATGATAAAATAAGCCCACATCTAGGTATTACGAGCAACGAGGAAGCCCTTATCTCATGAGTCCTTTAATCGCATTTTATAGCAGTGATCGAAAAACAGGTTCACTGGCATTTATTGATAGTGATAAAAACATCACGCAAATCGAATCACAAAGTAGCCATCAATCACCACCGCCAATCATGTTAGGCGCAACCGCTAATCACAAAGTGGTATTATTGGATCCTGTGAGCAAACAGCTCACACTACAAGACTCGTTCACTGAGAATGCATTCGCTGCACATATTTATTCCGATCCTTATTCAACTCGTGATTGGTTCATGAACGATGGTGATAAAGAAACGGGCAATGATACACTTAATTGCGGTGACCAAGGTTCTTCGGTAACGGTTGTTGATTCAGCCAATAGTGATCAAGCAAAATATCTAGCCACTATATGTGTTGGCCGCGGTCATCATCAGGCAAATTTCACGGGTCCGAGTCAACAACACCCTAACACACCCAAGCTTGCGGTAATCAGTAATTTAAAAGACGGTAGTTTGAGTTTCATTGGCAATGATGAAAGCAAAACTGATAGTTATCTGAAAGTCATTAAAACCATCAATCTTTGTGAACCCGATAAAGAAGATTCGGATGGCATGGTCATGCCAAACAATTCGTTTCCCCATGGCTTGGTATTTTCCAGTGTTAGCGGCAAACTTTATAATTTAAATAATGGTTATGGTACGGTTGCGGTCATCAATCCCACGACACTAGAAATTGAAAAACGTTTTGATTTTAAAGGTCACAGTAATTTGTTTATGTCACCGGATGGTCGTTATATTTTTGGACGGGGCGCTGATAGAAAATCTGATGCTAATCATGTGATCGCAAATCTCTCAGTTTTCGATGCGGTTGAGGAAACCATAACTGATCAGATCAAGCTGCAAGATATTTATATTAGTAAATATTTTTTCAATCCAAAAGGCAATCGTTTATATCTTAATACAGGCGCTTCCGGTTCACCTGAACAACAAACGAACGTTAAAGCCAATGTGTTGCTCAGTTTTGATTTATCCGCACTGCCATCAATCAAGGCGATCGCCGAAACCGACGTTGGTCAATCGGGGACTTTATGTTTTATTGAAACGAATGCTACCACTCAAGTATTTTCATCCGATTCACAAACCGGTGAATTAATTGAATTGAATGAAGACGCAGATAAAGTGATTTCAAGAACTCAAATATTCGCAGGGAATAAACATTCGCGCATTTGGACGATTGAATAAATGAAAGGATATTATCTCGATCCAGACTCAGAAGTTGTTGATGAGTGTTTCGCCGTTGTCTATGCACCTAAGCGTCGGCGTGATCGTTTTCCTGAGAACTGTGTGAAAATTATGGACAATGAATTCACTGCGATTGAGAATTCAGATCCAGATAATTTCTATTTCGCGGCGAAAATGCTCGGGCCAGCGCGTTCTTCTGAGGGCTTTCGCATGTTCTATTTAATTGAATGGCTGAATCAAGAGGCCTAAGCTAGCAAGAGACACACAATGAAAAAATTTGCCGACTTACTCAAAGAATGTGAATCCGAAATCAACGAACTGATGCCTTGGGATTTAATGGAGAAAATCGCCGCTAATCCCGATTTGATATTGCTCGATGTGCGCGAGCCGAGTGAGTTTAATGCTATGCATATTAAAGGTTCGATCAATGTGCCACGCGGCATTTTAGAAACCTCTTGTGATTGGGGTTATGACGAAACTATTCCCAATTTGGTCGAGTCCAGGGATAAAGAAGTTATTGTGATTTGTCGTTCGGGAAACCGTAGCTTACTTGCCGCGCAAACCATGCAGATCATGGGTTACCAGAATCCTATTTCTTTAAAAACCGGATTGCGCGGCTGGAACGACTATGAGCAGCCCTTACAAAATATCAATGGCCAGCCAGTTGACATTGATGATGCTGATGAGTTTTTCATGTCTAAGGTCAAACCCGAGCAAATGCCACCAAAATAATAACTCACAAACAAACATCCTAAATTAATGCAAGTGATTCATAATAATACTAGATTAAGGAAAATCCGATTTAATAAAGCAGAACAGTAGTAGCATCATTGTAAAATTTAGTCGTGTTACTGTGTTTTGGCGATTAGAGGAATGAGCTGTAGCTCCGTCCCGAGGATGAAAATCTTAGACAAATAATTGCACTGGTTTGTTTTCAAACGTCCAGACTTGTTTGCTAGGATTCAGATTTTTCTGGAAAAATTCCTTTTCTTAGCTAGAATTGAAATGTGGGGATTGCGATCGTAAAGCTAGTCGGATTGGAGTTCAATAAGCCATGTACCCTATGTTATGCATAGGCGTGAAAAAAGTGGTAGCTAAAAACCGATTATGCCTTCAATAGCTTCTTGAGTACCGTATTCAAGGACGGAAATCCGGAGCCAGCAATCACAAATTGCGTTAATAATGTAGGATAGGATGTTCTATCATGCTGTGTAGCTCAAGGCCGTTTTTTGTAACAGCATTTGCGACTGCAATCGTTCTGCTTGCCATGCAGGTTTACGCACTTAATAAATCCACATCTCATATTTTTATGGACATGCCGCCCATGTGCGAGCTATGTGATATTGCAAAAAATTCCGACAACGGTGTGCAGGCCTTGCATCAGCCTGTAACACTCGGTACTCGCCATTTAATTGAAAATCAAGTGGCACATTCTCAAATCAGGCAAGGTCTCTTACCGCGTTATCAAAGTCGTGCCCCACCATTTTTTCACATACATGCTTAAGAATTAAGATCACAAAAGATTTTTTATAGCCAGTCAATATATAAACACCCATATCATCACTTGGTGTTGACACAAAAATTCAATTTATGCTGGCGCATGGGGAAAAGGAATAGCGGGGAAAACCAATGTCTGATCAATTTTTTAATTGCTCATCTAAAACCATTTTTGCGACTGTCGCAAGTGTAATTATTTTATTAAGCGGTTGCGAAGGCACCACTTCCTTCGAAGAACGAAAGTTTGCGGAAGGAAAAGTAAAAGCCAATGAAATCGTTATCGATGGCGTGGCCAATCCTGTCATAGACAATCAAAATACCATGGTCAACGGTTATTGGGGCGCGCTCAATACCTTAGATAGCACTCAACTGTCTAGCAATACCAGTCCAAGTGTAATGGGTCCAAAGTTAGATGCGGTTGATAATGGCAACGTATTTTTAAGTTGGTCTAACGTCAACAGTGCCGGCGAATCTATAAAAATTATGCGTGCGCAATATGATCAAACAGCGGGTTATACCTGGAGTGATCCAAACAATACCATGTATGCGCCCATTGGTATTACCAGCGACGCGACCAACACATCATTAACAGCGAATAAAAATAATGGCGATGCTTATGTCCTATGGCGCAGTGGCGATAATATAAAAACTAGTGAATTCATGAATTTAATGAGCCATTTCATGGGTTCTGCAACCATCGCTAATGGCGATGCGGCACAAGTGGTGGTTGATTCAGGTGGCAATGCTTTTCTTGTGAAGACATCTGCCATGATGAATGGATTTGGCATTGATGTCCTGCGTAGAAATTTCAATAATAACTGGGCTGCAGCCGTGCAATTGCATCGCATGGGAATGGACGCCGCCAGCGCTATTACTATGCCGAATAATTTTCTCAAGGTGATAGTTAATGGTGAAGATAATCTTGTCGCAGTATGGATAGAAACGATTGGCCAAGACTCACGTTTAATGTCAGCCATTTTTGATAGTACGAATTCAAGTTGGGATTCCCCAATCACAATTGCCGATAGCGCCAATTCCCAAGGCATCAATTTTACTGCAATTAAGTCTTTAGCAATGACAGGTGTGGCCGGTAGTACACAAGTGCATTTGGTTTTATATCAAAATAGCGGCAGTCAAAAAGCGATTTTTTCCACTGACTTTGATGGCAGCTCATGGAATGCACCGGTACAGCGCGACAAACAAACTTCGACTCGATTAATTTCAGCAGATGCGAGTTTTGCCATCAACCAAAAAGGTGATCTGCTTGCGACCTGGGTTGAAAGCGATAACAATATGAATCATCTCACCGCATTAATTTACTCTGCAACCAATGGTTGGAGTGATAGCCACATGGTGGCGATGACACAAACCCCTTCAAAACTCGGCGCGAGTATCGATGCCCAATCGAATATGATATTGACTTGGGTTGAAACTACCAATAGCGCACTCAATATCATGTCAAGCTCACGCAAAACAAATGGCGCATGGTCAATGAAAGAAAAAGTTTTTTCACTGGCGGCAAATGCAATGATTAGCCAACCCACTAGTGTATTCACCGCCAACGGTATGGCATGGGTTGCCTGGGCTCAAACAGCAAATAGTGGCACTTCGACAGCGTTTAGTACGCATTTGGTGCGACGACTCGCGCTTATGAATGATGTAGTTGCATCAAGCAATATTCCGGTTTTCGAACAGAATGCGGGTGTGAATCCTGTTATTGATAATCAGAATTCTCTTGTAAATGGCTATTGGGGTAGCGATAGCACATTAGCCAGCGCACAACTTGCGAGTGATACAAATTCAATTATTACGTCTACTAATTTTCAAATCGTTAACAACGGAAATGTATTCTACAGTTGGACGAATACTTCAAATACGGGTGAAACCTTATCGATCATGCGTGCAGCATATGACCAAACCCAAGGTTATAGCTGGAGTGACCCGAATAGTACAATGTATACGCCTGTCGGTATTAGTGGTGATGCAACGAATACTTCATTCACAACTAATTT
Source organism: Gammaproteobacteria bacterium (assembly GCA_029883265.1). Lineage (GTDB taxonomy): Bacteria > Pseudomonadota > Gammaproteobacteria > S012-40 > S012-40 > JAOUJM01. The sequence goes on along the minus strand of JAOUJM010000295.1, from coordinate 5 downwards.
TTCTA
>JAOUJM010000063.1 GCA_029883265.1 Gammaproteobacteria bacterium | reverse complement strand
GTGCGGCGATTTGCTTGGGCAATAATCCAAACCCCGCAAAACGATTGCTTAACGCCGCGGTATTGGCATCGTTTGCCGGACCATAACAAGCATAACAATCGCGGCCCATGCGCGGACAAATGGCGCTGCAACCTGCGTGAGTAACCGGGCCTAAGCAAGCAATTTGTTGTGTAACCAGGGTGCAAATATTTCCCGCACGTTTACATTCCATACAAACTTTTTCGCTGCTATGTTTTGGTGTGACACCTAATAATAATCCGCGCAGCGTTGCAATGATCTGCTCACTCGACACCGGACATCCCCATAATTCAAAATCCACCCGCACATGTTCGGAAATAGCAGAAACCTTGTCCAAGGTTTCAATATACGACGGTTGTGCATAAATCGCTTCGACCCAAGTATTCGTTGTGTGCAAATTACGTAAGGCTTGTATGCCACCACTGGTGGCACATGCACCAATGCTAATGAGATAACGACTGTTTTCACGAATAGTCTTGATTCGCGCTAACTCCGTTGGTGTAGAAATACTGCCTTCAACAAAGGCAATATCCACCTGGGCGTTTTCATCCAACATACCGGCTTCCGCAAAATGGCGAATATCAACCAGCTCTGCCAGCGTTAATAAATCTTCACCCATATTAATAAATGCCAATTGGCATCCATCACAGGAGGAAAATTTATGCACGGCTACTTTGATTTTAGTCATAACTCAATGCTTTAAAGTGAAAAGTTTTTTAAGTTTAATCAAAACCCTTTCTCCCCAAACAAGGTTTTGATTTCTGCAAAAGGAAACACAGGGCCTTGTTTGCAAATAAAATTGGCACCGTATTGACAGTGACCACACAAACCAATGGCACAGTGCATATTGCGCTCCATGCTTAACCATAAATCGTGCTCGTTCAAACCCTCTCGCAGCAATGGATCAATGGCGGCATTCATCATTGCTTCAGGACCGCACATCATGGCAATGGCATTGTTCGGATTAAATACAGCCGTGTGCATTAAATCGGTCACATGTCCACTATGCCACGGCCATTGCGCCGACGGTTGTTCACTCGCGGCGAGAATGACTTGAGTATCGTGTAAGGTTTCCCATTGCTCATATTGATCACGCCAAATTAGATCATCAGCATGTTTAACGCCTTGCATAATGACCAGTCGACCAAATAAATCACGACGACGGATCACATAACGAATCACTGAGACTACCGGTGCGCAACCCAAACCACCAGTAACTAATATTACATCTTTGCCCAAGGCATGTTGCAGAGGCCAACCACGACCAAACGGTCCACGTAAACCTATTTGATCGCCGGCTTTGAGTTTGCTCATGGCTTTCGTCACGCGACCCACACTACGAATCGTATGATCAATGACAAATTCATCGGCGGGATCAGATACAATAGAAATAGGAATTTCACCAACGCCATATAAATACAGCATATTGAATTGGCCAGGTGCAAACCGATAAGCTTGCTGCCGTGCTTTATCACGAAAGCGCAAACGTAATGTATATATCGTCGGTGTTTCCTCTATGTTTTGAATGACATCTACGACTTGCGGCTCATAAGGATTCATCACACGCCTCCTTAATTAAATCCGCAATCACTGCAGTCACATCAATGCCAACGGGACACCACGAGATACACCGACCACAACCCACACAACCGCTGCGTGCAAATTGTTCAACCCACGTAGAAAACTTATGCGTTAACCATTGACGATAACGAAACTTAGTTTCAGCGCGCACCACGGTTCCATGAAAATAACTATGATCGGCATTAAAACAACTATCCCATAAACGTAGCTGAGATATGAGGGTATTGCTCAAATCTGCTTCTGTTTGTTGTTGATGACAGAAACATGTGGGACAAACAGCGGTGCAATTGCCACAGGCCAAACATTGTCGGCCTAGTGTTTCCCAAACCTGACTTTTGTTTTTATTTGAAATCTGAACGTGTGCTTTTTTTGAAATTGAGCGTGTCTGCGCCTGACACGCTTGTTGCAATTGTTGTGATTTTTGTTGCCAATGCTGGGCTTGGGCTGGTTCAAGAAGCAGTTCCGACATAATATCTTTTGCAGTTTGACTAGTGATTTCCACCACAAAACCATCATCCAGTTCGGTTAACACAATATCTGCGTTTTTTTCTACATGTGGGCCATCGCCCGTGGATGCACAAAAACAAGTGGATGCAGGATGACTACAATTCACGGCTACTAAAAAAAGATGTTGCCGTTGCGATTGATAAAACGGATCAACATAGTCACCTTGTAAAAAATGCTGATCCTGAATGGCCAACGCGGCTAGATCACAGGCGCGCACGCCGATGACCGCCGTGTTGAGCAATGGCGATGATGGCGTTGAAAACTCTAATTCTTGATTTGCATTTTTATGCGCTTGCCAAAGTGTTTGCGAGGCTTTAAACGTCATCGGTTTTAAGGCTTGCGCGCCATTGGCCCAAGCAAAATATCGTTCATGCGATGTTTTTACTAAATGGTAACGTCCGGGTTCTTGTTTATCGCGATAAGCAAAGGGTAATTCATCCACTTGGTGCAGTGGTAGATATTCAATCGTATTTTGACTGACGTGCGGCCCTATCACTTCATATGATTTGCGCCATAACAAATCTATGAATGATTGTAATTGGCTATGAGGTAAAAACAATGCATCATCGATGGTTTCCAACAAATTGTCCTTATGATGAATTCCATGATAGCCTTGATTGTAAGCACTATTCTTAGGAATTGAAACTGTTTATTGCATGGATTGCTGTAAAAAACGATCTAACGTGCTTTGCGCTGACGACGCTTGTTGCACGATGTCATCAATCGTTTTAAATAAAGGAAACCAAGTTAAATCGATTAGTGAATACTGTTTTACCATGGCTAGCGTATGTATGCCTTCACCACGAATATTTTCACTTTCACCACGCGCCAAACGTCGACCTAATTCATGATGATGCGAATCTTCACTAGTGGCTGTCGTAATTAAATCACCTAAGCCTGCCAAATGATACGGACTGCCGCGCTGCCCGCCCATGCGTATCACGATTTCGTCCAACTCGCGTAATGCTGCCACTGCTAGATAACCACGCATATTATCACCTAGCTGTAATTCATCGGCCATTCCAAACACCAGTGCATAAACATTTTTTAGTATCACTGACCAGCTAATACCAATAATGTCATCACTTTTTTGCAACAACAACTTGCTTTGCGCAAACACCTGTTTAATTGTTTCATAATTTTTTTGAGTGGTCCCCACTTGGGCAAACGCATAACGATTGGCGCGAATTTCTTCGGAAATCATGGGGCCATAAATGAGTGCGATGGCCTGATCTTCAGGCAAATAATTCTGAAATAATTGCGCTGCAGTACAGCCATCCTCATGCAAACCTTTAGCAATACTGGCACACAGCGTGGTTGGCTTTAAATGAGGCTGGATCATTGTTAAGGCATCCACATGCGCCACCACCGGCAAGCAAAATAAAATCACATCACTTTGTGCAACCGCAGTTTGTAAGTTTAATGGCGGGGCATCAGCAGGAGGATGGCGTTGCCAGATGCTCACTTGATGCGGCGCTTGAATTAAAAACTCCATGGCATGACCCATTTCACCATAACCTAAAATCAGAACCTTCAAACCTAGTGTCATGATTATGTTTCCTTGTGCATTTATTAGCTGAGAAGCGTATTATTATGAAGTTAAACGACACAAACTGCTAGTGATGAGTATTTCATGACCACGAAAACCATTATTTTTGTTCCCGGCAAGAATCCTAAACCACCCGCCAAACAACATCGTGATCTATTATGGCGCACCCTGCAGGAAGGCGTACGCCGAGCAAATCCAGAGGTTGGCCAGGCATTTATTGAACAGCAAAAACAATTTCATTTAGTGGCTTGGAATAGTTTGTATTATCACGAGAGCAAAGACATCAGTCGCGATCTACCTTGGATAGACAAACTCATTCACGAACACGGACCGAGCCAGGATGACATTGCACAAGCTCAGCATTGGCACCGAAAACTCGATCGTTTTTTGTTTAATATTGCTGATCACATGCATTTTATTATTCGCTTTCTACCTAAACCCGTGCACGACACCATTTATGAAACCAATCGATATTTTCAAAATAAGGACAATATTGCATGTGAAATCAGAGAACTGTTAAAACAAGAATTACGACCGCTGCTCAATCAGAGTCAAAAAGTATTGCTTATTGGCCACAGCTTGGGTTCTGTCATTGCTTATGACACCTTATGGGAACTTAGCCACGAAGAAACGGTTAAGGATAAGGTCGATTTGTTTTTAACTTTGGGCAGCCCCTTAGGCATGAATTATGTGCAACGGCGCTTACAAGGTTACGACTTACGCAACTCAAAACGTTTTCCCACATGCATTCGACATTGGGCGAATGTCGCCTCCGTGGGTGATGTGACGGCATTGGATCGTGAGTTCCATAATGATTTTGGCGAGATGACTAAATTGGGTTTACTTGAATCTTTGAATGATCATTGCCAAGGCATATTCAATTTTTATCATAACGAAGAAGGTTTGAACTGTCATCGTTCATACGGCTACTTAGTCAATCCCGCCGTTGGAGAAATTATTGCGGATTGGTGGCGACAAAACTAAAAAAACAACCGTCATTTATTAACCCAGAGCTCTTAACTTCACTAAAAGCACTGGCAATAACGTCATGTTTGCAACCAGTGCCACAATCATGGCTGCACCTGTAAGCAATCCAAAGTAGATGGTTGGAATGAAACTGGAAAATGCCAATACGGAAAAACCAAGCGCTACAATAACCGTGGTGTAATAAATTGCTTTACCAATACTATTATGACAACGGGTTACTGCCGCCCAATAGTCCTTATCCACAGGAAATTCTTCTTTAAAACGGTGAATATAATGAATGGAGTTGTCCACAGCAATGCCGATGACAATCGCTGCAATAGTGATTGTCATAATATCCAAATGAATGCCTAACCAACCCATAATTCCCAAAACAAAAAGTGCAGCGATAATATTTGGGATGATTGCAATCACCGATAATTTAAATGACCGGAACAATACAAAAAACATCAACATTATCGCTAGGAATACCACGCCGATGGTCATAATCTGCGACTCGAACAAACTCCGGAGCAGGTTGTTGTATAAAACTACCATGCCGCTGACTTGGATTTGTTCGGGCGCTAACTCGAACTGCTCTTGCAAATCGCGGTTTATTTTTTCGATTAATTGTTGCCGCCGCAAATTACTGTCCGATTCAAACACACGAATGCCAAAACGAATTTGGTTGCCGTCATCTGACAAATAGGGTGAAACCAAACTGCTTTTCAAATTCTCCGGTAAACGATTATAAATCACGCCTAGCGTAATATTGTCCAATGGTTTGTCGTTATTTAACTGAGTCAGCAATTTAATTGTCGTTGCGATGGATAAGACTTTACCTGTCTCAGGTAAAGACTCCAGGTATTGATGAATTTTTTCAACTTTCTCTAATTCAAATACATTAAACCAATAACTCGATCCCGTCATGCCAACATCAGCGAGCTCTTCTTTTTCTTCTTCCGACATTTCATTCATGTAATCAAAAAAGTTTTGATCAGGATTGATAATTACATCCATTGGTGTGGTGCCGCCGAGTTGTTGATCAATCGTAATCATGCCTTGATAAATTTCAGAGGTTTCTTTGAAATAGTCGATAAAACGATTCTCTACCGTGAGTTTACTAATGCCCCATAGGCTCAGGGCAAGCACACTAAGACTGACAATAATGACCCCATTGGGTGAGGCTTTAATCGTGCGCGCAAATAAATTGGTAATGCGCTCGGTGGTCTCGCGTTGTTGCACCAAGGGTCCCGGTTTAAAAAACATCAGCGCCGAGGGAAACATGAAAAAAGCAAGAATAAACGCGAGGAAGACACCAAAGAACATCATCCAGCCAAAATCAATAACGGGTCGGATGCCGCTGACAATTAATGAACCAAATGCCACCATGGTGGTAATCGCGGTGTAAAATGCGGGCTGGAATTTACTCTTAACTGCATCCCAAACTAATTCTCTTACCGCTTGATCGGGGTCGATATTACGCAATTCTAAGTAACGTACAATTAAATGTACGGTCAGGGACAGGGTAATGATCAACAGTAAGGAAATAAAATTTGATGACACCACGGTCACCTTCCATTCCATTAAGCCCAATAAACCTACCATGGCCAAGGTCGCTGATCCACACACCAAGGTTGGCAAAATAATCCAACGATTTTTCTGAAACAAGTAACGCAGCAATACAATAATAATGAGTAATACCGCAACGCCAAATACCGAAATATCATTGGCAATATAACTAATCATATCCGACACAATCATGGGAATGCCGCCAAGAAAAATGGTGGCGTCACCGCGATAGTTATCCAACACTTGACGCACCGCTTCAATAGCGGCTTGCTCTTGTTCAATAACAATGGGACCATATCGTTTATAGGACTCACTGACGATAGCCAACTCGCTCTCTTCCGCCTCGGTTAGTTGGCCAAGGAATTGTTTCTCGCGCAAACCATCACGTTTTTCACCTAAGGCTTGATAGGTCGGATCTTGTTTTAAGGCGACTTCCATCGCCGTGGTTTTTCCGTCAGGACTGATTATTAAGTTTTGATAAAGCGGACTGTTGGCAAATTCTTGCCGAGCTAACTGCAAGTCCACTTCTTCGCTGGATAAAGTGATGGTTTTTTCTTGCACCTCGGACAAACCCACTTTAGGACTGCGAATCAACGGTACATCGACAATACTGGTAATTGAATCCACTGCATCTAGGGCTAATAAATCTCGACGTAAATTTGCAATCTTATTTAGTGTGTTGGGATCAAACATATCCCCATTAGGTCGGTAGGTGATAATTAGGTTTTCATCTGACCCGTATCGCGCTCGAACAGAACGATAAAAGCTTAAGGCTTTATCATTTTCCAATATTAAGGAGTCTTCAGAGGCGTCTAATTTAAAATCTTTGGCGAAATAGCCCAAACTAGCGACAAATACACCAATAGTAATAACTGTCCAAGGTGCAAGGTCGAGAATTAGTTTTTTATACAGTGCTTTGATCAAAACCGCTGATTCCTCTTTTTCCTTGTTTGTGCACTGTATTTTTCCTTTCAAAATTGAAAACGCACGATGCTTTATGCGTACATTATGCCGTTTTGTAGATTTATCCGCCTAAAAGCGGTTGATTTTACAAAAACTTAACGTAAAAACCCAGCCCAGACAAATCATATAGCTTATTTTTTCATTGAACAAATTGTTTTATCGCAAATAGTCATACTGGATTATTGACCCAGCAAAACAAGCCTGCTAACTTCGCGCAAAGTCAAGTGACTAGCGGGATCTTAAAACGAGGTCATGGATCAGGATGAACCACGACTTGACTTATCAGATCTCCACGACAAAAAGTGGCTCATTGTGTAAATGGATTCAATTCAAGGAAGACTGGTTTAATGAGTCAATCTACCGCCTTAGTTACCGGCGCATCCTCAGGCATGGGCAAGGCAATCGCCAAACAATTGCTCAATGATGGCTTAAACGTATATGTTGCTGCGCGTCGGCTTGAATCGATGCAAGATTTGGCTGATAAGGGCGCACGCTTAATCAAGCTTGATTTAAGCAAAGCAAGCTCCATCGAACAAGCGGTCAACGCTATTTTAAGCCAACAAACCCATATCGATGTCTTAGTGAATAACGCAGGACACAGTGTTTATGGCGCAGTTGAAGACATGCCATTAAGCACGGCGCGTTATTTATTCGAAGTCAATCTTTTTGGTCTTGCCCATCTAAGCCAATTGCTTCTACCGTCCATGCGCCGCCATGGTGGCGCTAAGATTATTAATATTTCTTCCATGGGTGGTGCTATTTATACACCCTTAGGTGCTTGGTATCATGCCTCAAAACATGCACTAGAAGCCTGGTCAGACTGTTTACGTCTGGAGTTAGCTGAATTTGGTGTTAAAGTTGTGATTGTGCAACCAGGCATTATTAACACCGGACTTGCCCACACCTTAATAGAATCCATAATGCAAATTTCTGGCTCTGGTGATTATCAAGCTTTGGCTCGAAGGGTTCAACAACAAACCCAACAAGTTTACCAAGCCCATCGCAGTTCACCACCGCAACTAGTGGCAAAAACGGTCGCAAACATTATTAAAAGCAAACGTGTCAAACATCGATATGCGGTTGGCAAATACGCTCATTTATTGATTCGTCTGCATCAACATTTACCCACCCGCTGGTTCGATAAACTCATGTTACCCAGTAGCAAATAAAATCTAACCGCAAAATCCTATACAAATGCCAATTATAAAATGATTGTGCCGACTATGGTCGCCACACGCTTAGCGCTTAAATAAATAGCGCTGACTTGTAGACTCGATTTTAGGTCACAAGTTTTGCGGATTGTTTACATTGCCCTGCGTTTAGTGCATAGAGTTGAGGCTTGTTTTTGAAGTTTTTTGATCTTAGGGTATATCAATCTGGGCGAGCAAACCCCTTACCAACGTGCACAGTTTTCTTCGAGGCTGTTTTACAATTTAGAACAAGTTTTTTCCTGGATAAACTTTGCCCCTGCATCCACTACAAAGTCTGACTGTAAAAAACTGCGGCCAACCAGCATTTGATATTTAAAATGACTGCGGTCGACCAAACTGACGTGAGCGTTTTTGACAATCGAGTTTAAGCACAAGCCCATTTCGACCACCATACGTTCCTGCACACCGCCATTCTTCATTTTTACCCGGGCTAGCCTAACTACCGGTTTTTCCAAACGAATGCTTTGACCCCAGCGATTGTGTAAATCAAAGCGAACCCAAGACTGATTATTCTGCTCGAAAACCTGGATATTTGATGCATTAACTGCGGAATGATCGGCACCCGTATCCATTTTCGCCACCAGCTTGAAATTGCCATCGCTTAAAACAACATCTTCCAGCCAACCCACTTTGTTTTGCGCAAAAACAGCATTGCTAATGCTTAACATAAAACACAAAATTAAAAGTCGTAATTTCTTAGTCAATGTTTTATCCTAAACGCACAATTTCTGAATAAATCCTATAATGCTTTTGACCCTCTAGCAATGAGTTTAATTCCATAACGATGCACTTTTTAATAAAAAAACCCGCACGACAATGGCTTATTGGTTTGTTTGTGCTACTCGGATTAAGCGCAATGCTATTGCGTTGGTGGTATTTTACACCAGAACGCCTAGTTAATCCTGACCCTATTTGGGAAATCACCTTGGTTGGGAAATTCCAAGCAACAAAAAACAAAAGCCAAATTAGCAGCCCGCTGCCCAAAAGCAATCGTTATGCAAAAGTAATAAGCCAACGCCTTTATCATCCGGGTTTCAGAGTCCTTTCGAGCAAAAAACGCAAACCGGGTCATACACTGGTTCAAGCCAGCCAAAGTGGTGTATTAGATTTTCTCATCCAATACCATGTGCAATTACGTCAAACACCGGTTTTGCAAACTCCTCGTTTGGCCAGCCTGTCCACTGTTTTACGCGAAAAGTATTTGGCGTCCGATGCCCAAATCGATTTAGAATCAACAACATTACAATCACTGAATCAACTATTACAAGCATCCATAAACACGCCTCAGGATTTGATTGCAGAATTTTTTAAATTCAGCCAACAAACAACACCGAGGCAATTAGAACTAGTCTTCGGTCAACAAACACCGACCTCACTTGCGCGGGCAAAATTATTCGTGGGATTAGCGCGACTTAATTATATACCTGCCCGTTTAGTCACCGGATTATTGTTAACTGAAAACGCTTCACAAGCACCTTACACCTGGGTACAAATCCATACGCCTGATCATGGCTGGCAGGCATTTGATCCTACCCAAGGTTTCCAACATAGTGTACCCAGTTATTTTTTACCTTTTTCTTATGATACAACAGACCTATTTACAATTGATGTCGGTCACATAGAATGGCATCAATACAGCACCAGTCTCGACCAAATTGATTTGGATATCGCCTTATTGGAACGAGACAAAAATCCGATTGATATTTTTAATTTGCAACGTCTGGATTTGGAAACCAAAAAAGTCTTAACCCTGTTGTTAATCCTGCCCGTTTGTGTATTACTCACCGCATTCTTACGCCAAGTGCTTGGATTTTACCCCTACGGCACCTTTACGTCGCCACTACTGGCTTTAGCTATGGTGTATGCTGAAATTTCAGTCACCCTAATCCTATTGATCAGCATTGTTTTCTTAGCTGTGTTGGGACGATCATTGTTACCAAACACCATGGCGCGAGCCCCACGTTTGTCATTGATTTTCACCTTGGTTGCTATGAGCATGGTGTTGAGCACTTCGACCATGGCCTATTTTTCTATTAATCCAGGCGGCAATATTATTTTATTACCGTTAGTGATTTTGGTTGCACTGGTGGATCGTTTTTATAGTTATATGGACAGTAATAATGCTCGCGCTGCCCTGTTGCGCTTAGCCGTCACCATCGGCATTGCTTTTGTTTGCATTCCGGTTTTGATATCTGAAACGATTGCGACACTTGTTTTAAGCTACCCAGAAATTCATTTTCTCACGGCCGCTTTGGTTTTGATGTTTTCCAGCTATCAGGGCAAAAAACTCACCGACTATCGCTATTTAAAATTGCTAGGTGAAAATCGCAAAGAAAAAAAATCAAGCACGAAGTCTGCAAATGCCGAAAAATCAGACTCCGTGCTATAACCCCTAGCGTCGTTTGTTTTCCATGCGACGGAAAAACTCACCCATAATCAGTTCATATAAACCTTTGCCTAAATAAAGGTCTTCGACACCCGCATCAATATTCGGATTGTCATTTATTTCGATAACATAAACTTGCTTATCGGATTTTTTAATATCAACCCCGTATAAACTGTCGCCGATTAATGATGCCGCCTTGACTGCAATATCAATCACATCTTTGGGCACTTCGGCCACGGCCCAAGTTTTAGCACCGCCTTCTTTGTAGTTGCCGTCCGAGGCATGTTTCACAATTTGCCAATGATCGCGGAACATATAATACTGACAGGCAAATATTGGCCGTTTGTTTAGCACACCTATGCGCCAATCATATTCCGTGTACAAATATTCTTGTGCCAAAATCAATTCTGAATTTTCAAATAAACGTTCGGCGGTTACCAAATATTGCTCGCGGTTTTCCACACGAAATACACCTAAGGAGAATGCACCTTCCGGCAATTTCAACACCATGGGATAGGATAAAGCCTTTTCCGCTGCATCTAAATCGTTGCGACCAATAATCACTGTTTTAGGCGTGGCGATATTATTGGCGCGCAATAACTCAGCTAAATAAACTTTATTGGTGCAGCGTAGAATCGAAGTCGGATCATCCATCACCACCATGCCTTCGGTTTCAGCTTTTTTTGCAAACTGGTAAGTGTAGTGATTAATGCGTGTAGTGCTGCGAATAAATAATGCATCGTATTCTGCCAGACGCGAATAATCTTTTTTCTCGATTAATTCAACTTCAATCCCCAGTTGTTTACCGGCCTTGACCATTGCTTTTAAGGCTTTAGCATTGGACGGCGGCAATTTTTCATCGGGATCGTATAGAATGGCCAAATCATAACGTGAATGCGTTTTTGGTTTGGGCGCACGCCAGCGCTTAGTCAGAAAATGTCCCAAGGATTGATTGAAAAATTCTAATTGGCTAGGCTTCAATTGTTGCAAGGAAAGCGCACGAATACGCGTAATTCGCCATTGATCGAGTTTCTTAAAGGTGATACTCAATACCGGATAAGGAAATGTCTCAAAAATGCGTCGCGCCACAGGAGCGAATTCCGCTTGCTCACATTGACCGAAAACGGCAGTCAGGACAATTTGATTTTTTTCTAGATCAACTTTTTTAAATATCTTGTTAATCGTGTCGTCAATATGCACAGCGTCTAAACTATAAATCGACTTACTGCTTAAATCGAGTATGCTTTTTACCGACGGCACAACTTTGTGCTTGCGCGCTTCAGCTAATAAAGAACAATAATAGCCAATACTGGAATAACTGTAATCTTTGCATAAATTAATCACTTGAACATTTTTCAGGGAAAAATATTCGGCCGATGTTAGGTACTCATCAATATCTACCACCGGACAATCGACGTGTTTGAATTCCTGTTTTTTCACATCTTCAGTCACAATAATTTGTGTCACCATGTCAAAAGCGCCTCACAGGTGCAATAGAATGTAAGACCACTGCGGCGTGCTGACCGCTTTTTCCATAGCGAGTCATACGCGCAAATTCTGTTTTTGAAATTGGCATGTTAATGCAATCCGTTACTGTTTTGCCTTTCTCCTCATCAATATAGGGATCATGAAAATATAAAAACCGATCATCGTGACCGGTGGCGATAATCCAATGGGGAAATTTTTCCTTATAAATTCGATAAGAACTGATTAAAACCAAAACCAATCCACCATCGTCTAAAATTTGCGTCACTTCGTCCACGCTTAAATGGTGATAAAAAACTGGTATACCGACTTTTCTGATTTCTTGAATGAAATCTTGCTCAACCAACTGGATCACTTCTTTTTTTTCTGTACTGCGTACGGAATCAATAAACAAGGCCGCCCCTTGTTTGACATAAACACTGACTTTAAATCCACGATGATACGCAGCTAAGGCCATGCCATAAGGGCCACAACCGCCTAAACCAGAGGTCATAAAAATAGTGGTGGCTTCGCGCCACAAGCGTAACTCCAGGGTGCGGCTCAATTCAATGTGTTGATCCAGCGCTTTCATTGCCATCATCAATGATGCTGGACCGCAGGTGAAATCCAGGCTTTGTTGATAATAAGGAACAGTGGTGAGATGAGCCTGACTTTCATTCATGAGCCGTTTTTCCAAACGAACCGCGTCAGCATCGTCTTCATAATATTTTAAATAGCGTCCGAATTGTTTATAGCCCAGAGATTCGAACAAACGAATCGATGCTCGATTATCATCACGAATCTCCAAACGCAAACTCACACATTCATGGTCCAACGTGAGTTTTTCAGCAGCATCCACTAATGCTTGGGCAATGCCTTTGCGCTGATAGTCCGCGAGCACGGCAATGGAATAAAGACGGGAAAGCGATGTACCCGAATGAAACATGATCAGCACATAGGCCACGACGTTTTCATCGACCACGGCGACCCTGATTTCTGCATGTCCCTTGGTAAGAAAATGGCGAAAGCTACGGCGACTCAAACGGTCACTGTCAAAACAATGATTTTCGATCATCAATAAACGATCCATATCAGCGATTTCCGCCCCACGAATATAAAACTGAGCATTGTTACTCTGCTTTTTCATTAAAAATACTTGTTTTTCCTCCACTAAAAAAGGCATCCCCATGCGAGAATGCCTTCCGATTGATAAAGTCAATGATTCGCCGAATCAACTCAACTCGTCATAAATTAATTGCTGCAAACGTCGATCTTCCATGAGTTGATCATAACGTTGTCTCGCGCTTTGCGCTTTTTTCTGGCCTTCGACAACCGTAAGTATGCGTTCCACCGCCATATCTTCATCCATGTCGATTAAGTTGTCGTCGTCATCGTCATCGACTAAAGCAGCTTGTTGTGATTGTTCAAATTTTGCCATTTTTCAAACTCCAACCCAGGTTACAAAACAAAACAAAGCAAATTGCTATTCCTGAGCTGCTTCATAACGGATTTTTCCCGTCCAAGTAAAACGCTAATATTTTATAGTGACAATCGAAACTATTAATCGAAATAACGTTGAAAATTTCTCAGGAAATGACTGATGCTGCGCTTGACCGAACTTAATAATTAATTGTTTTTATTGCGAATTTTCCCACACCTGGTGGCGTATGCTGTTTTTGCCATTATGTTTCACCTGGTACATTAAATCATCCACAACTTTTATCATTTCTCGACTACTGTCCATGGCACTCGCAAAACTTACTGCGCCAATACTAAAAGTCACCGCCCAGTTGCTATCTGTCATACGTTTAAGCATGGCCTGCTGCAATTTTTTCAATAAGGCTTCAGCGCTGGTGGCGTCCAGATGGGGAAATAAAATCGCAAACTCATCACCCCCCATGCGGGCTGCGATGTCACTACTACGAATATTCTGACTCAAACTACTGGCCACACTCTGCAATAATAAATCACCTTCTTGATGCCCCTGTTGGTCATTCACTTGTTTAAAATTATCCAAGTCAATATAAGCAATAGTAAACACTTGTGGATAGCGGTTCATGCGAATATGTTCTCGTTCGATTTGCTCTTCGAAAAATCGCCGATTCGCCAGCCCGGTGAGCGCATCCGTGTCCGCCAAATTGGCTTCTAGCTCAAGTTTTTGTTTCAATAAATATAATAATTGCAAAATAATAAGAAAAAACGCCAAACGTACCAGCGTGTTCCATAGCGGCACAATATGTGATGAATATTGACTACCGGCACTTAAATCCGCGACTAGCCAAACCGCTGAACACAACAACGCAATCATTGCACCCAAACTGCGTCCGCCGTACCAGGTAGCCAACATGATCGGTCCGGTGTAAAAAACTGAAAACGATAATTCCGGCCCAATCAAATAATCCAGCAGGCCTAGGCCGGCAATCAGTACAAGATTGAAAAAAGCCAAATGGAGTTGCGTTAGTCGTTCGAGGGATTGATTTATATTGTTCAGCACAACAAATAGCTTTCCTTGCTAGGCATGAAAATGAATGAGACACTGTTTTTTGGATCGAAGCACCATCACAAAAACTTCCCGATTTTATTCTTTAGTAATGTTAAACTAAAGCAAGTAATGTGACATTCAGAAATCATGGACTATTTTGATAAAACCAATCATCCACCAGCCACACGATCACCTGGTGACTTATTGGTTTTTACACCTTATCGCTTTTGTGAAATCGTGTGGGTATTAACCATGATTGCCACCAATTTCATTCCATTGACGTTTATTGTTGGCCTATACGGCATGAACGTTGAGCATGAGCAAAGCCCATGGGCTATGTCCGAATTGGGTTGGTACTATGGTTATCCGCTTGTCTGGTCGCTCAAGATCATTATTGTGCTTGGCATACTAGTCTATTTTAAACACAAACACTGGCTTTAAGCCAAAAGGTAAAATTCATGCAGATAGCCATACTATCGCGTAACAAAAAACTGTATTCCACCCGCCGATTGATTGAAGCCGCTGAAGCGCGTGGTCATGAGGTTCAAGTACTCGACGTATTACGTTGTTACATGGACGTGGTTTCAAGTAAACCACAAGTGCATTTCAAAGGTGAATGTCTGCCGAACTATGATGCCGTGATTCCACGAATTGGTGCATCCGTCACATTCTATGGAACGGCCATATTGCGTCAATTTGAAATGATGGGCGCGTTTCCCTTATGTGAATCCGTCGCCATATCCCGTTCGCGTGACAAATTAAGGTCTTTGCAATTGCTCGCACGCAAAGGCGTGGGTTTGCCCAATACCGGTTTCGCCCATGATCCTGATGATATTCAGGATTTGATTCAAATGTGTGGCGGCGCACCCTTAGTGATTAAACTGCTTGAAGGCACTCAAGGTATAGGCGTGGTTTTAGCAGAAACCAAAAAAGCCGCGGAAAGTGTTATTGAAGCGTTTATGGGTTTGCAAGTGAACATTATGGTGCAAGAATATATCAAAGAAGCCAAAGGTGCGGATATACGTTGCTTAGTTGTTGGCGATAAAGTGGTTGCGGCCATGAAACGTCAAGCACAACCGGGCGAGTTTCGTTCCAATCTGCATCGCGGTGGTAGCGCCTCTTTGGTAAAAATCACACCGGGTGAACGTGCCACTGCGGTCAAAGCTGCAAAAATTATGGGCCTCAATGTTGCCGGTGTCGATTTATTACGCTCCGAGCGCGGCCCTTTGGTGATGGAAGTCAATTCCTCACCCGGTTTGCACGGCATCGAACAAGCTACGCAAAAAGATGTTGCCACAATGATTATTGAGTTTATAGAAAAAAATGCAAAACCCCATCGTACAAAAACTAAAGGCAAAGGTTGATTTAATGAATGACCTTGAATTAAGAATTAATGATGTTTCGATTCCACTGGGAACACGTATGAATATCGATCTTCCGGTGGGTCAACTCTATACCCATGCCCCCATGACCATGCCGGTGCAAGTGGTTCGTGGCAAAGAACCTGGACCTCGATTATTTGTTAGTGCAGCAATTCATGGCGATGAAATTAATGGTGTGGAAATTATTCGCCGTTTATTGAAACTTCCCACCTTAAAAAAATTACGCGGCACACTAATAGCTGTGCCAATAGTCAATGTGCATGGGTTAATCAACCATTCACGCTATTTACCTGATCGACGTGATTTAAACCGATCCTTTCCCGGCACCGACAAAGGTTCACTAGCGGGACGCTTGGCCTATATTTTTATGAAAGAAATTGTGGCCAAAAGCACTCATGGCATCGACTTACACACGGGTGCGATTCATCGCAGTAACTTACCGCAGATTCGTGCAAATATGGACGACCCACAAAATGA
Organism: Gammaproteobacteria bacterium; assembly: GCA_029883265.1. Taxonomy (GTDB): domain Bacteria; phylum Pseudomonadota; class Gammaproteobacteria; order S012-40; family S012-40; genus JAOUJM01. The sequence continues at coordinate 4,583 of JAOUJM010000063.1, read as the reverse complement.
AGCCCTGGCTCATGCGTTTGACGTGCCTGTCATCATTTCCTCGACCTTGCGCGATGGTTCACTGCGTGAAGCGGTCACCGAACTCGGTATTCCAATGTTGCTTTATGAAGCCGGTGAAGCTTTGCGCTTTGATGAAGTATCTATTCGTGCGGGCGTCAAAGGCATTGTTAATGTTATGCGCTTATTAGAAATGTTACCCCCCGGTCGTGTCCATAAACGTAAACACATGGACCCCGTAGTAGCGCGTTCAAGTTTCTGGGTACGTGCGCCGAAAAGTGGCATATTGCGTGTCATGGTTCCCTTAGGTACACGAATTAAAAAAGATATGTTACTCGGTGTTATTGCCGATCCTTTTGGTAAACAGGATTTGCAAGTAACCTCCAATTTAAGTGGCATTCTTGTCGGTCGTACCAACCTGCCCTTGGTGAATGAAGGCGATGCTTTATTTCATATTGCCCGCTTTGAAGATATTCGTGAAATTGAGGCCAAAGTCGATGAGTTTCAAGAAGAACACACGCCTGAATTTTTACCCACCACGCCCGACCCTGAAAGTCCGATTGTCTAACACCGTTTTTTCTCGGATCACCTGTGAGTAGAACTTAAGATGCATCTCGATCCCATTATGCCTTATCTAGTTGGCGCTGTATTTGCGGTCTTGGCCATGGGCTTGCTTTTGCGCAGTTTACATCAACCACATGTGGTGGGTTACTTGCTTGTCGGTGTCACGCTTGGGCCTCACGGATTTGCTTTAATCAATGATGAAGTTATATTAAGTCGCCTCGGTTCTATCGGCGTCGTCATGTTACTGTTTTTTATCGGCATGGAAGTCTCGCCAAAAAAATTAGTACAAAACTGGAAAGTAGCATTCATAGGCACCTTGTTTCAAATCCTGATAAGTGTTGCTTGTGTCTGGCCCTTGGGCTTGTATTTAGACTGGCCGCAAGAACGTATTATACTGATTGGTTTCGTCATCAGCTTGAGCAGCACTGCAGTGGTATTAAAATTATTGCAGGAATGGAATGAATTCAATAGTCGCGTTGGTCAGAATGTATTAGTAATTTTATTAGCCCAAGATCTTGCCATCATTCCCATGTTAATCATTTTATCCATGATGGGGCCATCGGTTGAAAACACCGCAACGATTGGCTTACAAATGTTAGGTGCTATTTTTATCTGCGTCATTCTTGGCTATATTGCCTTCAAAGAAACGATACACCTGCCGTTGAGCAAATTATTAAAAAACGATCACGAAATGCAAGTCTTTGCGGCCTTAAGCATTTGCCTAGGTTTGGCTTTGCTGACTGGACTTTTAGGGTTGTCTACGGCGCTAGGCGCATTTGTGGGCGGCATCATTATCGGCGCTGCACGAGAAACACAATGGGTACACCAAAGCCTTGAATCTTTTCGAGTAGTTTTTGTCGCTTTATTTTTTGTGTCCATCGGTTTATTGGTCAACTTAAGTTTTGTTGTCGAACATTGGCCACAAATATTGAGTTTGGTTGTGTTGGTCATTTTGAGCAATACCTTAATCAATGGCGCTATCTTACGTGTCCTCGGAGAGTCCTGGCGCGAAAGTCTATATGCCGGTACCCTCTTGTCGCAAATTGGTGAATTCAGTTTCGTGCTCGCGGCAGTGGGTATACAAGCAAAAATTATTTCCGAATATGGCTATCAGTTAACTGTCGCCGTGATTTCCATTACACTACTTTTCAGCCCGGCATGGATTATGTTAATCAAAGCCCTAATAAAACGCGGCAAACCACCCACAAGGTCAATCAATCGGATCTCGTAAACAAAATCAACATTGGTAAAAACAGTACAACAGCATACAATCATACATAGACCGGCTAATAAATATTACAGAGGATTTTCATGGGCGATGATTTAAACCATCCCAGCCACTGGTGGGGCAAATATTCCTTGGCTCAACATGAACTTTGGCAATGGCAAATTGGTTCATTGCTTTTAAATATTCGTTGTCTACCTAATGAATGGCAAGTTGCATATAAACAAAGCGATGAATCGGCTGATGACGAGAATTTTTGGCGCATTCAGCAACTTGAAGAGGAAGCGCAATGGTTTGAGAATTCTTCTCGTTATGTGTTTCGTGAAATCACGGGTATGTTAAGCGTATCGCCACTATTAGCTGATCGACCAGTGATTTCGCGCCCGCGATCGCCCTTTAATATTGTCGCTGGAGAAGAAGTCACGCTCTATGTCAGCACACCTTTGTGGATGGAACTTGGCGTGGGTAAACAACAAAAAAAATTGACTGAACTTGTTATCCAGCGCCCGTCGGACACATGGTTTGGCCCGTCGACTTTGGAAGGTGAACTTTGTTACGCCACCACCACCCATTGCCGTTTATACCTGGACGAAATTCCACAACGCGCCCATCGTGCGATTACACCCGTGGTGATTCGCAACCAAGCCGATTCGACCCTGTCAGTGGAGCGCTTAAATGTACCAGCGCCGTTATTACCTTTATACGCAACCACCAGCGGCCAGTTATGGACACCTAAAGTCACCTTAACGCGTTTGGAACATGGTGAAATGGCTGCATTAAAAATTGACAAACAAGCACCGATAGAAGCTAAAGGTGCAAAAGCCATACGCGCACCGCGCAAAGTTACCAGTAGCGGTATGTTGATCCGGGCATTCAATGCCGTCTTTAGTTAAGGGAGCCAATTAAAATGAGTGGGTTGTGGAATGATTTTATAAACTATCTCAGCAGCGACCAATTCTGGTCTATCTTGCGAGCCCTTGTCCTACTCATTATTGGTTTTTTCATTGCAAAAATAATCAGCACAACGATTAGTCGCTCCAGCAAGAAATGGGACGCGCATCGATCCATGCTCATTCGTCGTGGCATTAACTATCTAATTATAGTTTTGTTTGGAATTAGTGCACTCAAAGAATTGGGGTTTAATTTAAATGTGTTACTGGGTGCTGCGGGTATTTTGTCAGTAGCGATTGGTTTTGCCTCCCAAACTTCCATGTCTAATTTAATCAGTGGTTTATTCCTCGTTACCGAGCGACCGTTCTCTGCCGGTGATATCATACGCGTAGGCACAACCACCGGCGAAGTTTTATCAATTGATCCACTCTCCGTCAAACTACGGACTTTTGATAATTTATTTGTACGCATACCCAATGAAGTATTAATTAAAAGTGAAGTCACCACTTTGACGCGTTTTCCCATTCGGCGTATTGATATTCAGCTCGGTGTGTCTTATCAAGAAGACCTGAAAAAAGTCCGTCAAAGCCTAGAACAAGTTGCAGCGCACAATCCCTTATGTTTAGAAGAACCCAAACCACAATATATGTTTCAAAATTTTGCAGATTCGTCCATGAATATTCAATTTTCCGTTTGGACCAAGCGAGAGAATTTTCTCGATTTAAAAAATAATATTTATCAGGAAATCAAAGCAGAGTTTGATGCGCAAAATATACGAATTCCTTTTCCACAACGAACAGTACATATTGACGAAGCGTCTATTAACGCACTCAAACAAAACCAGTCAAGCTAAGTAACAGGAACTTCCGCATGAATGCCGTGTCTAAGGTCGGGCCATGTTGCGTAATCGTCGGGCCGGACAAAAGTCTTTAAAGCTAAGGAGTATTGAATGTTTCGCGCCACTATACGCCAGTTACAGGTATTTGAATCAGTCGCTCGCCATAAGAGCTTTACTCGTGCGGCTGAAGAACTGTTTGTTACCCAATCAACCGTATCCATTCAATTAAAACAGTTGGCAGAATCTCTGGATGTGGCATTAATCGAACAAGTCGGTAAAAAGATTTATTTAACCCGTGCTGGCGAAACTTTATTAACTCAATGCCAGAAACTATCAAGCTTGTTACGCGAAACTGAACAAGCCATGGCAGATTACCAATCAAAAACACAAGGTAGCTTGTTATTATCTGGCACGATTACTACTCAGTTTTTTTTGCCACGAGTGCTTGCGGCGTTTAATAAACTATATCCCGATGTGGACATTCAGTTTCAAGTCACCAGCAGGCCACAGCAAACTGCGCGTCTTCAGAAGAATTTAGATGACTTATATATAATAGGCCATGTCGCAGAAAACATGGATATCAAAGTCATACCGTTTGTGGAAAATCCCTTAATCATTGTTGCTTCAGCCGAGCATCATTTGGCACAACAAAAAAACATCGCCTTAAAAACCGTTGCTAGGGAACCATTTTTAGTTCGTGAACCCGGTTCAACCACCATAAAAGATATTCAATTATTTTGCAGTGAACAAAAAATCAGTTTTAATCAAAAAATGATATTAGGTGGAAATGAAGCAATTAAACAAGGGGTAATAGGCGGTTTAGGGATTGCGATTCTGTCACGTTTCACATCCATATTGGAACTGGACAGTGGATTGTTGGTGGAACTGGATGTGCAAGGATTTCCTATTCAACGCCAATGGTATATCGGTTATCCCAGCGGAAAAAAACTATCGCTAGCGGCTAAAGCCTTTTTGGATTTTATCAGAAACCAAGGACGGAGCATTGCACAGTCCTGCCTGGATTCACGCCTGACTCAAGCACAGGCACCTGCCATACTTAGTTCGATG
>JAOUJM010000294.1 GCA_029883265.1 Gammaproteobacteria bacterium | reverse complement strand
AAAGCATTAATGCCTATGGGTTTGTCGGTGAGGCTACGAATATATTTCAAACCTTGGCGAAAATCATAACCAAAAACATAAGTCAGACTTACTGGCTGCACCACACCCATAGCGCCGGCTTGAGACACGGCAGCCACCAGTTCGGGATTGCCGCAGGGATACATGGGGCCGCAAATAACCGGGTGTTTTATTTTCAGATGTTGTAAAAACTGTTGTTGCGTATCAGGCATTAGCAACAATCGGTGCAAGTCGCCAGGTCACCACGGTCTTAGCAACTTCATCGCCGCTATTATCCGTGAGAATGGTTGTCATTTTTACATCTTTTTCAGCTTTTACATTGGGAATTTTTACATGTGCTTCCGCATGAATAAAACCGCGAGCTTTTTTAAAATATTCTGTATTTACTTTCACCACGATTGCACGTAAATGTTCTGGTAGAGTTGCTAAAACGGCAACACCACTGCATAACTCACCGACATTGCTCAGCGCAATCGCGTGTATACAATCCAAATGATTGCGCACGGCACGGTGATCGGATAACAACACTTTGGCATAACCGGGTTCGAGTTCTAGAATCTGTGCTTTGGTACTGGCGGAGTACGGCACCCAAAAACGAATCATAAATGAAAAAATGTGTTTTCCCATGGGAATATGGGTAAAACGTTTCCATAATTTAAGAAGTGAATGATTCTCGAAATTCATATCCGACCTGCTTTGGAGTTAACTTGAAGTACACACCACATCGACCGGCTAGGCGCAAGCTTAACGGCTCTCACGCACTAAATAAAAAAAATGCTAAGGATTACCACCTTAGCATTCATTGTTATAATTGGATCAGGTTATAAAAAACCGTTAACACGATGATTAGGAAAACGACGATACCAATCGCTCCTTTTGGGTCGGTAAATTGTTCGGGTTCCTTGGAACTCATGTTTAACTCCTTTGTTTAAAACCATAGCTGCGTCCAGCTTAACGCGATTATTTTCACGCTGTCAATGCTAACACACTGGGTGTCATTTAATTGTAATCAAATTTCAATTAATTTTTCATAAAACTGCCACCACATTGTCACGCCCATAGACTTAAATTAAGCACTCATTCAACGCAGATAGGAGATTATCATGTTAATTATTTATTCGGTTTTTAAGATCATGTTGGGCTTTGCACTATTTTCCCTTGTATTATCAGGCGTATTTGCTCAAGCCTGGCCAATTTTTGCATCATCGCTGATGGGTTTTGTTTTGCTCATGAGTGCGATTTTTGATAACACCTTGCAGTCCGAGGAAAAACCTCAAATCGAATTTGCAGCCGTGGCCTATCACAATGCAAAAGCCCAAGCGTGAGTATTATTCTATTTTGGTAGCGTCTAAAGAAGTCTTAACGAAACGAGGAAAATTGTTTGTTTCCTCGTTTCACTTTCATGAGAAGTTTAATAGGCGTTACGGTGACGAAAACCGCGCACAAGTGTTAGTAAAAATATTTTTAAGTCAAACATCAATGACCAATTTCGAATATATTCCAAATCATATTGAATGCGTTTTTCCATTTTATCCAAAGTATTGGTTTCACCACGCCAGCCATTGATTTGCGCCCAACCCGTAATACCGGGTTTAACTTTATGACGTAGCATATAACGATTGATTTGGCTGCGATATTCTTCATTATGACTAACCGCATGTGGACGTGGACCAACAATCGACATACGCCCTTGCAATACATTAATAAACTGCGGTAGCTCATCCAATGAAGTGCGTCGTAAAAAACGACCAAGCCGAGTTACCCGTGCATCTTCGCGTTTGGCTTGGATGACATTAGCATGCGCATCATCAACGCGCATACTGCGAAACTTCCAAACTTCAATTTCTTCACCGTTCATGCCGTAGCGCTGTTGTTTAAATAATACAGGGCCGGGTGAAGTGAGTTTAATTAATGCTGCAATAATTAACATGGGGATCGCACTAAATAATAAAACAAAACTGGCCAACACCACATCTTCACTGCGTTTTAACCAGCCATCAATACCGTCGTAAGGATTTTCAAAAATGCTGACCACTGGCATATTGCCCAGTTCTTGCCATGAACCGTATAACATATCAAAGGTTTCAAAATCCGGCGCGTAATATAAAGATACGGTCGTATCGCTTAGTGAACGAATCATGTCTTTGGTGCGCTCTTCGGCTTTTAATGGCATGGTGATGTAAATCGTATCGATTTCAGCATTGCGCGCACGACGCACTAGTTCTTCACTATTACCTGCATAAGCAGCACTGGCTTCGGCATCAATTCGTGAGGCACCGCGGTCATCGAAAAATCCAATAAAATTTAAGCCCATCCAGCTAGCTTGTTGAATATTTCGCTTAATCTCTAAACCGTGTTTATTTGCACCAGCAATAGCAACCGTACGTGTGTTGTAACCACGCTCGCGTAATTCTCGCGCAAGATTGCGTACGAATAAACGTGACACCGTCATTAAAGTCGGCGCAACCAAGGCCCATAAGCCAATAGTCACGCGTGAATATTGGCTGGTTAGTTTGAAAATAAACGCAAATACTAATAAGCCTAATAAAACTTTTGCCCATGTGGTGTATAAGGCCCATAGTTCACGATAAACACCGGTCACGCGCCACGAACGATAAAGCTCATTTCGACTTGAAAAAAACAGCATTAGTGCAACAACTGTCATGCTGGCCAGACTATAAACTTCCGACCATTGCACGCCATAAATCATTGCGATGACATAGAGACTACAAACGATTAATGTAATGTCGAGCAGACGGTAAAGAAAGGAAAGCTTTCCTGCGTGTGGGCGAATTAATCCGGATTTTGCTTGATTCATGTTACGCACAACTTATTTTTTTTAGACCGAGAACTTACCTTAGAATTAAACCAAAACCAGCCAGCTCAAGCCTTTAGCGCCTATATTATATACATCGCAAGCTTAACCTATAATTAGCGCTTGTGGAAATGATTATCGTTTAAATACAAACAGATCCAGGGCAGGCAAAGCAACTGCATAAATAAAAAGCCGTTAGCAGGAATCTGTAAGTTGAAGTCAACAAAACTATGGAGAAGTATTGATGTTACTCCCATGACAACGGCAAAAGCACAACCGGTAAACAAAAGATTGCGCCTAATCCACATCACCCGTAACGCAAGCATCACAACCGATAAAACCAAAATTGCCGTTAACGCCATCATTGGCAGCCCTAATTCTAAGGTAAACTGCAAATAATCATTATGAGCATGATCATAACTCATACCAATATCCAAGCCCTTATATGCTGGAAAGCTACTATAAAAACTACCGCCACCCGTGCCTGTTTTCCAATAATCAGCAATCATTAGCAAAGCATATTTATTGATTTCGTCACGATTTTCACTGGCAAAGCTAGTGTTCTCTACGCGATCAACAACACGATCAATTCCAAACCAAGCACCGACAATAAAAACATCGACGACTAATAAACTCACGAATAAAATTCCTGCCGACCGTGAAACCGGATGGGTTTGTCGTCCTGCAAGATAACGTTTGTAACCTATGTACAGATATAAGATTCCGCCCAAACTCAAACTAAGGAAAAACGCCGTATTGCCCATGCGTGATTTGGTTAAAACCAAAGCAATGACCATAATGGCTAAAAATAAACGTAAGCGAATTTTTCGGCTTAATAATATTTGAGCCATAGACCTCGCTTTTGCCCGCCAGTTTTTTCCATGGTGTACCACCGACTCGGCTAACATTAAACCAATACCTAAGGCCAAACACATTTCCAAATAGCCGGCTAAATGATTCCGATTAATAAAAGTGCCCGTGGCCACACCACGATAATGTTCTTTTTCTATAAAAAAGCCATATTCCAAACCCGAAAGCGTCATTAATGCGCCATAAACCGCTTGAAACACACCACTGGCTACAATCACCATTATGAATTGGCGTAACCTATGTTCGGTATTAATTAAAAGCAGGGTTAGGTATGCCCCTACAATAATGGCCAAACTTTTCACTGCAAAAATCTTTGAGCTAACCGGATCAAGTGAAAGCGCGCCCTGTGATAATCCCGCATTTTTATAAACTTCGACGGCGCTAGGTGACAACCATTCCAATACATGAAACGACAACGGTAGGGATTGGAGAAACGACCATAAGGGTATGAGTAAAAACATGCCCAACCACCAACGGGCTTTCCAGAATGCTTTGGGAATATGCACTTGATCAAAATAATAGGCGACACACCAGAGTGCACCTAAGCTAAAGACCCAGAACTCCATCATTGACCATGCCCAAACTCGATTAGAACCCAAGGGCAGTGGCAGCCAAAAACATAGCATTAAAAATGAATAAAAGAGCAAGCGGCTAGCCGCACTATGATGCAAAAGTACACTGGTATTCATGAGAATTAAGCGCGCAGAAACAAAAATCCCGTCCGGAAGACGGGATTTATTTAATTCGGGCTAGGTCGACCAATGCCACCAGCATGACTGGATGGCGGAATCGCGGGTGGACGTTGTGCACGTAGTTGCGCAATAACCGCCATTGGTGGGTTATTGGCTACGCCGGCAGAAGTGAAACTGGTAACAATCGCAGGATCTGCTCCACCTTGAATGGCAGCTTGCGCAATTTCTTTACTTCTCAAGGGCGCAAATTCCTGTGCAATATTGATCACATTAATAGGATCAACACCTTCTAAAATAGCTAGTTCGACAATTTTTTCTAAATGATAGGGTGCTTTTTTCAAGGCAGTTCTAATAATCTCAGGCGCTTTATCTGGTGCCAGAATTAACATCTCTTGAATTACCGGAGCCATACGACCGTCAAGCAAAGCATTATGCATAACGTCTTCTATGGACAAACCTTGGCGCAAGTCACTGCTAACACTCGCTTGAGCAGCAGTCAGCGCTAAACCTAATGATAATAAGCATCCCAATGTTAATGTCTTGATATTCATTTTACCGCATCCTTTGTGTAGCGTTTTAAGCGATTTTATAAGATCCATTGGTTAAAATTTTAGTTTGCGAGCTGTTGTTCATCCAGTCTGGATTGTAACTTAATGTTTATTATTAAAGGGATAAGTATAACGCTTTTGTGCCCGGAAAACAGCTCTAAATTTCCCGACAAAATTATTGTTGTTGTTGGATTTTTGCGACTAGTTGATTCCACAAGGCAATGCGGCTGGCTTGACTAACATATATCTCCTGCCAGCCTGTTTTTACAACCCATAATGAATCCTCATTAAAACTGTAAACAGGTGTTAAATCAGTCGCTTGCGAAGTTGTACGGAGTTTATTATGGAGACTGTCGAGGATCAAACCAGGGCCTTGTCCGGCCGGGAACACTTGTAAAACCATATGCGCTTGCTGACGGTGAGTTATCACATGCACCAAACGCAAGTTTTTTGCAGGCCAACCGAGCTGGCGCAATGCAAAATATTTGGCAAGCGCGTAATCCTCACAATCACCGGCTCGCTTGTGAAAAAATTCATCCGGCGTGGCCCAATATTCTTCCCTACCCCAATTTTCCAAGTCGGGAGCATATCGTAACTTATTGATTTTCTTGTTGAGAGCATACAGAGATTGCTGTGAAGAGGTGTTGGATTCA
>JAOUJM010000062.1 GCA_029883265.1 Gammaproteobacteria bacterium | reverse complement strand
GGACAAAGACCCGATCGTACAGCCATTTTATAAAGGGGCTATTAATCACGGAGAAGATTTAGCAAAACTATACAATAGCGCTGAATATGCATTAGTTGTCACCCAACCCACTGAAGTCAATAATCAACGCCTAGCGGAAGCTGCAGCTTGTGGTGCAATTCCCGTAGTAACCGATGTACGAGCTCAATCAGAAAAACCACATTGGGATGACGAGTGCTTATTCTTCAGTAATCGAGACGAACTATACAATGCACTTAAGCAAAAACCTAAAAACGATCCTAGTGTAATTGCAAATTACTTTTCTTACAAAGACTTCGCAAAAATAATTATTGATTCAGTTCGCTCGATGCAAGAACAGCAAGATCTTAAATATGCTACCTAGCCTCGAACCGCTCTAGCTTTCGCAAAGCCGATCACATGAATTCCTATCAAATTTTGAACCACTCTGTTTTCACATAAACCATGCAATAAAATATACCTTTATGGATAACGCACGACTATTAAAGTTTTTCACGAGGCCTAGTAGTTGCATTAAATTCCAATTAGTTTCAACAACAATTGAAAAATGAAAATTGATGCAAATAGTCCAACTTAACACCTATCCTCAATTCAATAGAAAGTAACCAAATAGTGGAGCACAGTTTTGACGCCAGTCCTAAATCCCCATATATTTTCCGTAAGTGATATACAATTACACACCATCAAAGATAAAACAATTAGACACTGTGCTCAAAGACACATTGAAAAAAACTGGAAAATCGTTGACTGGCAAGTGGTTCAAGAGATTGTTTGCGCAATTGTACTCGACCATTTGATCAAAAATAAGAATCTTCGTGTTGGGATTTTTGCAAGTTCGCTTCAAGCTCATGATTGCCTGAAGGCCATAGTAAAACAATTAGAAAACACACCTGTTAATATAATATATTTATATAGTGGCAAACCACATGAGGATATTCATTTACCATGTCAAATGGATATATCAAATGGATATGCTTCGACTACTGAGCTAGACATTTGCATTTGTCTTGCATTGCACCCACCAGTTGGACTAGATGTTACTCGGGTTGTTCAACCTTTTGAATTAGAATGTTATATAAACTTAGCATGGAAACAGAACTTACAAGCTGCCTATTCCTTTGCCGAAAAAATTCAACATTGCATTCTTTCCAATAAACCGTTGGTAATCTTCATTGCCATTCGTCATGGAAACCACCCTACCATTGAGCACATCGCTCGCGGTTTGCAGTTTGCACACAATATTTCTACATTTGGAATTTATTTGGACCCAGAACCACCGAAAAATGTTTTTTCTGACACTTTTTGCTGTAACAGCTCCTTAGGTATTCTCGCTCAATTGCTCACCATACTTCCCACATGCAAAATATACCTACAAGCATACGCAAACTGGAGTTATTTGTGTCAATTCATCAAGGCAATTTCCCCAAAACACTTTATTGTTCAAGAAATATATGACTGGATGGGCGCATTTATCGACAACAAGAATTCTTTTATCAAAGAAGGTCTCTTTTCTTCAGAAACTATCAAACTGATGCAACAATCAGAGAAATTTGCGTGCAATCACCTGGAAGGATTGATTTATAAGGATGGTGGAGAGTGGATTAGTAAAAAATTAGCTAACTCACGCACTCCCAACCTTCAAGTCGCACCATGCCCTCCAAAAACCTATATGTTTAAACCCAACAATTTAAACCATATTGCACAATACAAACTTGTATATGCCGGGCAAGTGTGTCATTCCAAAATGTCCACTAAACTGTTTGGTGATATTTATTACATTCCCGTTATTAAAGAATTATCCAGCCAAGACATGCATATCACTGTTTATAACGCGCTCCATGCCACCCAAAAACACCCAACTGATCTTTATCAAGAGTACATAAACGAATCAAACACAAACCCTAATTTTGATTTCAAACCGGGAATTCCATTTCCAGAAATAATTAAGGAGCTTAATTACAATTTTCATTTTGGACTAATAGCATATTATTTTGAACATAATCTAGATGTTGGCAATGCCCATCTATCTGGCACAATGGCTAGCAAATTGTTTACGTATATAGCTGCAGGACTTCCTGTTATTGTTAGCGCCCGCTTGGGGTATATGGCAGACTTTGTAAGCAAGGAGAATATCGGCATTGTAGTCGATAACGATGACATACGTAATCTAAATGCAATATTGCAATCAATTAATTACTCGATGTTACAAAGCAATGTCTTACTCGCTCAGGAAAAATTTGCTATCGATAAACAAATACCTGCAATTAAGCAATTATTAAAGTTTACCTGACGAACTTTTTTTATACATATCTAATAGACCATCTACCTGTTGATTCGAAATAGGTGATTTCAAGCACCTAGTCATACTTTTTATCAGTCCAGCGAGTTAAAATATACACTAGGTAACCCAGCTAGAAAGAATTAAAGAACACAATTTCGCTAAAATGTCTTTATAAGCCGAGCAGTTGAAAATTGATCATTAAAGAATAGCAGTTCAATTGATCCGTTATAGCATGCAACAGTAATGCATTTTCTGGATCAGAAAATGCATTGCTCACAGAATACTATATTTTCTGCCGGAGCAAATATGCGCAATATATTAATTGTTGTGCCCCGCTTTATAAATGAAACGGGACAATTCTATCAATTCCCTCTTGGCTTAGCTTATATAGCCGCCTCCATTAAACGCGCTGGATATAACGTCCACGGCTTAAATCTCAACTATGTAGAGAATATCACTCAATCGATAGAAACCACTTTAATCAGAAATAATATTGATTTTGTCATGTGCGGTGGCCTTTCTCCCTTTATTAGCTCAGTTAGTGAAATATTCAACATTTCAAAACACAGTAAACCAACAATTATTAACATCGTCGGCGGCGGTGTTCTAAGTGGAGATCCTGTTACGGCATTTGGACTTTTAAATGTTGACTATGGTGTTATAGGCGAAGGCGAGGAAACCATAGTAGAACTCTTAAATGAATTACAGAATCAAAAACCAAATCTCGATAAGGTAAAAGGCATAACTTATAAGAAAGAGGGTCAAATCGTACAGACACCGAGTCGAAGTGCTATTAAGAATATTGACGAGTTACCTTGGCCGCTATTAGAAATTTTTAACATTGATCGCCACCTGGATGAACAAACACCATTTGATCACTACTTTTTCCCGGTCAACAAGACCAATAGTCCACGTTGTATCGATATAATCACAAGCCGCTCTTGCCCATTCATGTGTACATTCTGCTTTCATCCGGTAGGCAAAACATACCGCGAGAGAAATGTTGACGATGTCATCAATGAAATTAAATACTATAAAGAGCGCTATCACATAAACATGGTCGCTGTACTTGATGAACTATTTTCACTACGTCGAAAACGTTTGCTTGAATTTTGTGAAAAAATCAGACCGCTAAACTTACAATGGATGGTGCAACTTCACGTACGAACTGCCGACCATGAAACACTGAAAGCTATGAAAGAAGCTGGGTGTGCATTTATCAGCTACGGAATTGAAAGTGTCAATAACGATGTACTGCATAGTATGCAGAAAAAAACTACACGGCAGGAAATCGAGCAAGCACTTGAATTAACCTATAAACATCAAATTGGAATACAGGGTAATTTTATCTTTGGTGATACAGAGGAAAGTATTGAAACCGCAAATGAGTGTATGCAATGGTGGGCCAAAAATCGAAAATTCCAAGTATGGCTTAGCAAGATTCAAGTTTTTCCCGGTAGTCCAGATTATATTATGGCCGTTCGAGACAATTTGATTATTGATAGACGAAAATTTCTTTTGAAACTACCATCAAACGTAAATATTTCAAAATTGAACAATACAAATGCAAGCGCAATGTTTTTTATTCTTAAAGTTCATAACCGAACGCTATTACATTTGGTTCCTGCCACTTTTAGGCTGACTAACAAAACAGTCAATATCACGCTGACATGTCAACGATGTGAAGCAGAAAATCACTATCAGGATATCAAACTGAATTCCGAACACCAACATTTTATCCGTGTTTTCTGCCGTAACTGCTTGAGCAGAAATGATATTATTAACGAGCTATTTCAACAAGACAATACCATTAGTGGAAACAACGCCCTTCTTGGTGGTGGCTCAACTTTGGATAATCAGCCAATTAATATGAACCCTGCCCAGGATGGTGCAATAAGCCAGGATTGTGAGCTAGAATACAAACACCCAGATTTGCAACTAACTCATGTGGGCATTCAACTCTTAGATGATCCCTTTAATATTTCACATCACTACGAATTTTCGAAAGAACTCTTAAGGGTAGGCTCAGTGTTAGGTGCGAAGCTACACCTAGAACAGGCATTTCTTTTGAAAAAACTATTCCACGAGTCCGACAAAATCACTCAAGGCTTTATTGATGATAAAAAAATTGAAACTCTATATGAACACATTAAAGATGAGAATCCTATTTGGCTTACTAGCATTTCCGACTCACAGCCTCCGTTTCGCACCTCCCGCAGTCATGGAGGCTATGTAAATAAAGATGAACCTGACTTTCCTGACTTTGAGGGCTTACAGGTTTCGAGAAAACAAAAAATCGTGAAGATAGCAAATGAAGCTTAGAAACTAAAAAAGTAAAAAACTCACATGAGCAAAATCACGATAGCTAAACTTTATAGTTACATTAAAAACAATATCGAAAACAAAAAGCCCACGCCCGACATATTAAACGCATACCGTCAGAATATTGAATTATGTGACTCAAAACCCGCCAAGGACTTTCCATGCTTTAATCTCTCTCCTAATTCAATTATTTTTGTTTCAGATCGAACAAACTATTTCTTCATTAGGGTTTCATCCATTTTGCAAACGCTTGGGGTTCAATCCATTTTATTCACTCGGTGGGGCATCTCAAAGGCAGAACAAAAATATTTTGATTCAGTCTTTCTGTATGATTCAGTCCTTGAATTACAAATTCTCAAAAATGCCAAGACTCAGGCAATTTATGTACAATCTTGGATCGGCTGGTTCTTCCTCCCTGTTTATATATCCCTAGTTTGTAAAAATACTGTGACTATATGCAACATCAATGACTCACCAGCAAAATTGCTTAGCGACAAGAAGCACTACTTGCATATCGGTTTAACTGAGCACGATGTAGAAATAGACGAAGCATGCGAGAATTTTATTCAACGATATTTTCCATTAGTCACAAGTCCTTATGCCCAACAGATATCTTCTTCAACGAACGCTTACAAAAAAAATATAATGTTTTTTCCATGCCATCCTTTACCCAACTTTTTTTGTAGTGCAAAACGTAGTAGTATGGGAAGGTTATTGTTTATTGGCGGCATACCGGGCGACCACAAACCTGACCTCTTTTTCAAAGATGCAAAATTACATACGGTTGCTCAACATTTAGTCAAACTTGGGCACGCACTAACTATTTATAACAACCCTTTACTCATGAACAGCTCAGATTCATTAAGCACCTGCTATCCATTTTTTTCTGAACTCATGAAAAACAATTCTAACTTTGAATTTAAAAAAGGATTTTCACCTGGTGAGTTATTGAAGGACAACGACGATTTTTCATTTGGTTTAATGCTGTATGATTTTGACGATCTACGGATTAACCCGAAGCACATTCAGACGATCATACCGTCTAAACTGTTTACATACATCGAACTTGGACTCCCGGTTCTTGTAAGTGAACACCTGCGGGCTGTATCAACTATGGTAAAAAGTCACAATCTAGGCCTAGTTGTTAGCAAATCTGATCTGCTGGAAAATTTTAACTCAGTTCTTGAATTTGCACGAAATAATTATCAGAGCTATATTTGCTCAATTAGTGAGTACCGCCAAGAACACAACATGCTTACAAACTCGACACTTCTCTTAGACAGAATTGAAGCCCTTGAAAATAGGCCATTTCTTCCGGATAGACATTGCACCGCCGATTAATAAGAATGAGCATTTGTCAATTAGAATTTCAAACTAACAATTTTTTATAATTTAGGATGCAACTACCCAAGTGAAAACCATCAAGGTTTGCTTTAGTTTAGACTACGGTTTCATCAATGCACATAGCAAATCCATTGTCACTAAATCACTATTCACCGCTTCTTTGTTACTATCAGAACACTATATATTAGTTCACGATTTCCAATTACTTTTTATTCTAAATTCCTAGGCAATCAAATCAGGCACGCATATCTTCTGAAGCATATGTTTCTAAAAATAGCTCAATAATAGTTTCAATATATGATTCTGACACGTGCACTGTTGTTCCATCCTCCTCACCATATGCGTTTCCATTATACGCCCCCAGCCATCGAACGATTTCAAATGAAGGCCAATAAATAACAGAAGAATTCTGTGTCACTAGCTCATCGACTGCTACCCGTAAAATCGACTTTGAGACACAATCAGCTTCAATAACAGACTCTCGCTCAAATGTGACGGCTAGAGGCACCGGCGACAAAGTCACTACAATCTTAACCGATGAATTTATTTGCCGCAGAATTGAAACAATATGGGATAAATTTTCT
Organism: Gammaproteobacteria bacterium; assembly: GCA_029883265.1. GTDB lineage: Bacteria > Pseudomonadota > Gammaproteobacteria > S012-40 > S012-40 > JAOUJM01. Next base: position 14,609 of record JAOUJM010000062.1, on the reverse strand, counting down.
ACATTTTCTAACACAGTAGTATTTCTATTAATATAAAGCTGTGACAGTGCCTTTAAGTTTATTTGGGAGGCTCTTGGCATAACAAACACTCCAGTTTTTTTTTCAAAAAAACAGGGCGCCACGCCCACAGTAATTATGATGACCTCAGCTTCCCGCAATTTCTGTTTATAATAACCTTGCTCCTGATCTAAAAGCTCTTGCATACGTTTCTCGTTCGAATCAGTAATCGAATTCCCCACCACCCAGTCAACAAAACATTTATTCGCATAGGTACTGTTAACGTATTCACCAATTGTAATGTTTACTGCGTCAACACCTTTTTCTCTAAGAACCCTTGCAATATTTCCCGCAAAACAGGAACCAAATGTTACTACTTTACCACCTTTCTTTATCATTGGTGGCTGCTCTTTAACTGCTGGCAATATGTAGCGCGTTGCTGCATATTTTATATCTTGAATAGATTTTTTGAGGACCGGCCAACGCTTCAGCTTGGCTTTTTTGTTTTCATTTAAAATTTCGTTAATATCGTCTAATTCACGATGATACAGCTGATTGTCCGGTTCAATTTCAATCACTTTTTCCAATTGCATTTTTGCTTCGGAATATTCTCCCTCAAGGAATAATATCTTAGCGTACTCATAACGAGCATATGAAAATTTTGAGTCTAAATTAATAGCATGAGCCAGGTATCGTTTTGCATCTTGATTGCCGCTCTCACCAACCTTCCCCTGAACCCGAATAGCAACCGCTAGTCGATAATTAATCTCAGCACTATCTTGGTTATTAAAATATATTTCTTTAAGATGTTTCTCGGCCAATGCTGCATTCTTGATTCGCTGCGTATCCTCTTTTAGATATGCGCGTGCAATCAATAAATGTGCATTCGTAAAATCATGATTATTACTCAGAATGTTTAAACACAAATCAATAGTCTTACGATATGCTTGTTGAGAGAACAATTGTTGAGCCTTTCTGTATAACAGATCCAGTTCATCATCTACATTATCGAACTTGTTTTCAGTTTGATTTTGATATTTCACGTATTTCCCCGAAAGTGAATCTGATAGCCTTGTACGACATAGATCTCAAACACTACATACGCCATGAAAGTGGCCGATTAATATCAAAGAAACGAAAGTCGAAGCTAAAACGCGTCTTCGCTACGTCTAAGACTTGAGTTCTATGTAGCGTAAAATTATTAAATAACACAATATCACCAGGATTCAAGTCCAACGCCACAATGTCTCTTTGCGGTATCATTTTTTCAAGAATCATGAATGGATAAGGGTTAATAGTTTCGCTCTCATTTTGTTGCCAAGGAAATAGATTTCGCATCCCCACGGGCACAATTTCTAAACCAGGCGCTTGGCCCCCGCATTCAACCAACGGTATCCATAACGCGATAACGTCATTTTGCCAGTAACCCGTACCTCCATCCTGATGAAAAGAAACTCCACCGGCTTTTTTTCTTAAGTTCACTCGACGTGCATATCCAGTAGAACGCCAATAACTCCAACCAGCACCAATATAGGATTGGATAAAATTCGACAATTCGTTAAATACTACTGAATTCACAATATTCTTTGGATCAAACCATCTATCAAATTCTTTCCACGACCAATTTCCAATATCCTTTTCAGAAATATTTTCTAGAATTAACGAACGCAAGTCACCAGTGACATCCTTTTTTCCAATAAAGTGCATGGGTAAATGGAGGCTATTATGGTGTTTCGTTACTTCAGTACCCGACAGTCCCGAAAAACATTTATCAATATTGAATTGAAAATTTTCCAAATACTTTTCACAAATACTTGCCTCCAACCCATCCCGTATCACTACAGCTCCAAATTGCGCCATTAGAGACTTCAGCCTCGCCTCCGTAACATCGTTTTTATGAATCTCAAGATCTAATTTATTTACATAAAATAATTTTTCATCAATGCTCCCTGATTTTACAAGCGTGGACCCCAGGCGAATTAGTGTATCGGCATCGCGAGCATACTGCACAGAGTCTAAACATTTCTCCCAATAGCCAATTGCTTCATTTATTTGACCTGCTTGTGCATAGTAGTTTGCCATATGAAAACAAACAGAATAGTTACTACTAAACCCTTGTTTCAACACTGACAAAATTGTTTCTGCGTTCTTTAGGTTTTTCTCATACAAACTTTGCTTGGCCCATTCGACAAAATAATCAACGAGCCCTGGATACTGCTCAATATATCCAACTAATACTTCACTAATTATCTCAACATCACCACTATCAAGTACATTGACGAATTCGGTCTTCTGATGCTCCGCCAGCTTGTTAATTACTAACGGAGATTGAATACTTGTGTCTGTAATCATATCCTTACCAATAAATCAAACAAAATTCACATGCTCCGGTGGGTTTTCCAAATCCCACAAGAACTTATTTAAATAGTCTTGACGACAACCTATGGTGCAATCATGGTGCACATCAATATTATCGATAATATCTTGCTGTACTTGCCAATAACGATCGCTTTGCACAATGTCATAGTATGACATTTCATGTATGTCACCCATTAAAAAACGGTCTTTGCCAAAAAACGGGCCGCAAGGATAAACTTTTCCATTGCCCGAGATTTGACCTAGGAAAGGTGTGCCGTAACAAATATCATATTTCCGAAATCCATTTTTATACACATCAGTCTCTTGCGTGATTTTAATTTTGTTCCATTTAGCAATGACGTGATAATCATCGGTGCTAAAACTTTCTGCAAATTTCAGCTCTTCTTCAATATCAATATACTTTTCATAGTCAACTGCAATTTCTTTGTATTCAGTATCGGAACACTGTTTTAGTTGCACATAATCAACACCAATCTCAGCACCTAACTCCGCCATTTTGACAATTTGTGAAAAATTCTCTGGAATCAAAACCATTTGAATGCCAATAGTGCATGGATAATTGTTTTCTTTTTTAATTCGCACCAATGCTTTCATTTTCTCAATCAAAGGCGCGAAATTTTTCGGATGTGACTGATGCACTTTGCGAAAATTTTCAGCTTCGGCCGAACTCAAATTGAACCGAATATAAGACATGTTTTTTAACATATCATGCGCATGATCCATATCAAGCAACAATCCATTGGTCGCCATTCCAGTATCAACACCAACGTCGGCAGCGATATTCACAGCATCGTATAACCCAGGATTCAAGGTTGGTTCACCATCACCAATAAATCCAATACTACGTACCCCCGCTCGACCGGCATCCTTCACAAAGCGCAATAAAGCTTCCGGTTCGATCATGGTTCCTTTGGTCATGCCTTGAGTTACACCCAAACAATAAGTGCAACCCACATTACAGAATTTGGTTATACCCATGTCGATATGAATAGGGGCAATGCGCTCACCATTTTTCCAAGCGACAATCCTATCCATGTGATAAATCATTTTGTGGCCATCAAGCCGGTATTTTTGTGGCGGATTTTTATAGGTATGACCATTATATTGGTTGGGTTGCTTTTGTCCGGAAACTTCAAGCGCAATAGGAATCACACCAATTTTGCTACGATCCACTACTCCACGGCCAGTACGGATACTATGTCCACCATGAGATTTTGTGGCTAACTCCGCAGGTACTTCACTATCTAACTCATCGACTTTTTTAACCATATTTAATCCGTTTCGTTGCTCAATGGCGGAAACCCGCAATTAATTAACCAATTTAACAAGCTTAATGATTGTTTTAACTATCAAATTGAATGCCGAAAAAGATGGTTTCAGAAAAATTTATTAAAATACTAGGCTAATGAAAAACAACAAGGCAGGTTTATCCAATTGGAGTTTAGAATTTGAAATAGAAAATACAGCATTCGATCCACTTCAAATGCGACAATAGGAATTCAAGTCCCAAACTTTGTTGAAACATTTAGATGCTCGCATTAAATAGACCTTTGCCGATCCCACCCATGGCCCATCTTGTTGATTGATAACTCAATCAAATGCTCTGGTATTATTTTCAAACGGGAAACACGACTTAGTTAGGATTGCATTCAATGCTGTTGGTTTGGCATCCAAGAAAAAATCGAATTAACGCCTCAAAAAAGTCAATGAGATTCAGAAAATTAACAACAAGTCATTCACTGAAACTCGTTTCACCTATCACCACCGCTATTGAGTTTTGATCCTCTCCTACTGAGCAAGATTATTTTTACAGAACGAAACTTTAAAATCATACAAATCACATTCGGTAATTGTTTGCTTTTAATTACGACATATACATCACGCCAGTGTTAAAACCTAGCTTTCATGTTTCTGGACTTGAGTCCTAATGTTGACAGGAATTATTTAATGATTATTGAAATTGAATTGACTATTAAATGGCGGAGAGAGAGGGATTCGAACCCTCGATGGGGCTATAAACCCCATACTCCCTTAGCAGGGGAGCGCCTTCAGCCGCTCGGCCATCTCTCCGTATTTGAAATTATAGCGGAAATTCAACCCGTTAAGGAATGAATAAGGGCGCTATTTTCCCAGATTATGACAAAATAAGAAACCCTTTTTCAGGCTTGAAGGTGTGAAAAATCGTTTTTTGAAGTGAAATACTAGAAAATAGGACTTAGATAGAAATGTAACTTAGGATCAAAAACAACGTGCAGTCGTTTAACCAACTGCACCTTGCGATGGTTCCTCGCCATCTGAATCTTCTTTTTCCTTTTGTATGCGCTCGTATATTTCTTCACGATGCACTGAAACTTCTTTAGGTGCGTTAACCCCGATTCTAACTTGGTTACCTTTCACCCCCAACACAGTGACGGTCACATCATCTCCGATGATCAGCGTCTCACCCACGCGCCGTGTTAGAATTAACATTACTTCTCTCTCCTTCGTTGGTCCGCCCTAACAGGTCGGAATCTACTTCTTCTCATCCGTTATCCCTGTATCGACCATGCTACACTTCACCTTAAACCAAAAATTCAATGATTTCATAGGTATATCAGCGATTTGTTAACTATTCATTAACTTACAATATGCCTTAGACTCGGTTTTCTCCATTTAACCTTTCCCTAGGCTATTAGTCGCTGTTACCGTAAGTGAGCACTTCCTCCATGTCGGCCAACTCTAGGTACGACTTTACCACAAACGCGTACGACTAATATTATATGAAACCAAGCTGAATCTAAGCTGACTCGGCTAGCTCAAATTTTTCATGCAATGCGCGAACACTTAACTCAAGATACTTCTCATCAATAACTACTGATATCTTAATTTCAGAGGTAGATATCATGCGAATATTAATTCCTTCTTTCGCTAAAGCTTCAAACATACTGCTGGCTATGCCGGCGTGCGATCGCATCCCTACTCCCACAAGTGAAACTTTTACAATTTTTGTATCGCCTTTAACATCACGTGCGCCCAGTTCTTTTGCTGTCGCTTGCGTGATATCCATGGCTTTATCATAGTCATTGCGATGAACGGTGAATGTGAAATCCGTTGTCGTACCATCCGTCGCTGTATTTTGCACAATCATATCAACTTCAATATTGGCCTCACCAATGGGGCCTATAACTTTATAAGCTGCTCCTGGTTGATCGGGAACACCGCTTACCGTAATTTGCGCTTCGTCACGATTGAACGCGATACCGGAAATTAGTGCTTGCTCCATACTCTTATCCTCTGTGGTAATTAGGGTACCAGGACCATCCTCAAAACTAGACAAAACCCGTAGTGGAACTTTATATTTGCTGGCAAATTCCACTGAACGTATTTGTAATACTTTGGCGCCCAAACTTGCTAGTTCAAGCATTTCTTCATAAGTAACGGTTGCTAACCGAGTCGCACTAGGAACAACACGCGGGTCGGTGGTATACACACCATCTACATCGGTATAAATTTGACACTCATCTGCTTTTAATGCTGCAGCCAGCGCAACCGCCGATGTATCCGAACCACCACGACCTAAAGTAGTGATATTTCCAGCTTCATCTACACCTTGAAAACCCGCAACTACAACCACCCGACCTTTGGCCAAATCATCACGAATATGTAAATCATCTATCTGTTTAATTCTGGCTTTATTGTAAGCATTGTCAGTCAGAAATCTGACCTGTGCCCCGGTATAGGATCGTGCATCTTGCCCAAGTTTTTTTAATGTCATGCACAATAAGGCAATAGTGACCTGTTCACCCGTCGATACCAGTACATCCAACTCTCGTGGATCCGGTTTTGCGCTAATTGCTTCGGCCAAGCCAATAAGACGATTAGTCTCACCGCTCATGGCAGAAACCACAACAACCAAGTCATTACCTTGTTCAACTGATCGAATTACACGTTTGGCAACATTTTCTATGCGCTCAAGATCGCCAACGGAAGTACCACCATATTTTTGTATGATTAAAGCCATTTTTTACCCAGCAAAAAAAGAGGGGGATTACACACTATTTCTAACAAAATATTAACAATGTATTTTTTATGCATGTATTATTATAATTTATCAGAAACCCATTTTATTACAGATTTCAAGGCATTATCCAAATTACTCGGATCGGTACCACCGGCTTGCGCCATATCAGGACGACCGCCACCTTTACCACCAACTTGTTGCGCGACCATATTAACCAACTCTCCGGCTTTGACCCGATCAGTTGCTTCTTTACTAACACCAGCAACCAAACTGACTTTGCCATCGTTTACCGCCGCCAAAACTATTGCCGCTATACCTAATTTGTTTTTCAATTGATCCATGGTTTCACGCAAGCGCTTAACATCAGCGCCGTCGATTTTTGCGGCAATGACTTTAATACCACCAACGTCTTGCGCCGATGCCGATAGATCATTTCCCGCTGCGCTGGCCATTTTAGCCTTGAGCTGTTCCAGCTCTTTTTCCAAACCACGACTGCGTTCCACCATTTGCTGAATTTTTTCACTCAAAGCATCGGGATTAGTTTTTAATAAACCAGCCGCTTGCTCAAGATTATCCTGATTCTGTTGCAGCCATTCCATGGCTTTTTCACCGGCAACGGCTTCAACCCGACGTACACCCGCAGCAACACCAGACTCGGAAATGATTTTTACTAGACCGATGTCACCGGTTCGACTCACATGTGTTCCCCCACAAAGTTCTTTGGAGAACTCACCCATGCTAAGTACGCGCACATCGTCATCATATTTTTCACCAAACAAAGCCATGGCCCCGCTTTGTTTCGCTTGTTCGATATTCATCACAAGCGTTTCTACAGGATGATTTAAACGCACCTGTTGATTTACCAGGTTTTCAATTTCCTGTAATTCATCTTTTGAAATCCCGCTGTGATGTGAAAAATCAAAACGCAAACGATCAGCATCACAGAGTGAACCTTTTTGCGCGACATGCTCACCTAACACTTGGCGTAATGCGGCGTGCAACAAATGAGTAGCGGAATGATGTACGGCGATACAAGAACGTTCATGGCTATCAATATTCGCCGCAACCGTATCACCCTCTTTTAGTTCACCTTGATTCAACACACCGGCGTGAATAAAAACTTTGGCGCCTTGTTTTTGTGTGTCTATAACTTCAAATTCACCCTTAACTGTTTTTAGCAAACCACTATCACCAACCTGGCCACCGGATTCGGCATAAAAAGGTGTTTTGTCTAATATTACCAATCCTTGTTGACCTACAAGCAAGGATTTGACAGCTTTACCTTCAACAAAAATCGCTTGTACTTTGGCTTGTTCCTCTAAATGCTCATAACCGGTGAATTCGGTTTCACCTTCGACATCCAGGTCTTGTCCATAATCCACTTTAAACGAGCCTGCCGCTCGAGCGCGTTCACGCTGAGCTTGCATTGCTTTTTCAAATCCTGCGTGATCAACTGATAGGCCTTTGTTATGCGCAATATCTTCGGTTAAGTCGAGCGGAAAACCATAAGTATCATAAAGTTTGAATACGGTATCGCCTGGAAGCTCTTTGCCTTTTAGCTGAGTAATTGCGTCTTCGAGAATTTTCATGCCTTGCTCTAAGGTCTCCGCAAAACGCTGTTCTTCCATCAATAACGCTTGTTCAACTTGTTTTTGTGCTTTGACCAACTCGGGGTAGGCCTCACCCATTTCATCACATAAGGCTTGCACTAATTTATGAAAAAATGGTTTGTTTTGACCTAACTCATAGCCATGACGTGCCGCACGACGAATAATACGGCGTAACACATAACCTCGTCCTTCATTGGAAGGCACAACTCCATCAGCAATGAGGAATGCGCAAGACCGAATATGATCTGCAATCACTTGAAGCGACTGACTGGTTTTATCTTTAACGCCAACTGCTTTTGCTGCGGCCGCCATTAAACTTTTAAATAAATCAATTTGGTAATTGCTATGAACGTTTTGCATAACAGCAGCAATTCGCTCTAAACCCATACCTGTATCCACCGATGGTTTTGGTAATGGTGTTAGTGTTCCATCGGCTGAACGATCATATTGCATAAACACCAGATTCCAGATTTCGACATAACGATCACCATCTTCTTCGGGTGTTCCCGGTGGACCGCCCGCAATCTCAGGGCCATGATCGTAAAAAATTTCAGTACAGGGTCCACAAGGGCCGGTATCACCCATGGACCAGAAATTATCTTTAGCACCTATGCGTGAAAAACGCTGCGGGTCGATGCCGATTTCGTTTAACCAAATTGCTTCAGCTTCCTTGTCTTCATCAAACACAGTGACCCATAAACGCTCAGGCGCCAAATTCATTTCGACGGTTAAAAATTCCCAGGCAAACTGAATTGCTTCCCGTTTGAAATAATCGCCAAAACTAAAGTTGCCGAGCATTTCGAAGAAAGTGTGGTGACGTGCGGTATAACCCACGTTTTCTAAATCATTATGTTTACCACCGGCACGCACACAACGTTGCGATGACGCTGCACGTGTATAATCGCGTTTATCCCGCCCGAGAAAAACATCTTTGAATTGCACCATACCCGCATTGGTAAATAACAGAGTGGGGTCATTTCCGGGGACCAATGAACTACTGCTCACGACCTGATGTTGGTGTTTTTGAAAATAATCTAAAAATGCTTGTCGAATTTCACTGGTTTTCATTGCGTTCTCTTAAATCACGTCAGCTACCAAGGAATGATCAAACCCGCGGTAGTTTAAAAATCGTATTTGTTTTTGCTTTGCCTCAAATGAATCGGGCTTGCTTGGTCCAAATTTTTTTACCCGGACTTTTTCCACTAAAGCGGTCCAGTCCACGTTTTGCTTACGCATGGCTTCGGCGATAATATCCGAATCCACGCCTTTTTGCTGTAACTCTTGCTGGATGCGCAACGGACCATAACCCCGTTGAATACGCCCACGACAATAGGCCTGGGCATAACGCAGGTCAGCGAGCAAACCACTTGATTGTAGCATTTTAACTACTTGTTCTACATCTGTTCGTGCATGGCCTTTTTGCAAAAGATAGGTGAACAACTCTTTTTCACCATAATCCCGTCGCGCCAAACAGCGCTTGGCTCGTTCTAGGGTTTTTTGCAATTCTTCATGCCGCATACGACTAAACCTTTGTTATTGTTGATGAATTAAATCCTGCGCCGGATATACCAGGGCCCGAAATACCTTTGATTTATTTCATAAATACTTTAATAAGCACCATTGAACAAAAACCCCTGCGATGAATCCTGCAGGGGTTTTTTTACACTTTTTAACATGCCGCCAGGCGTTATGTTTCTATGCTTCAGCCATTTCCTCGACCGGGATGGACTCTAATTTTGTATTATCCGTGGGCAGCAGGTTAGCGCGAATCTGAGCTTCAATCTCTTCCGCCATTTCCGGATTTTCTTTTAAAAATGCACGCACATTGTCTTTGCCTTGGCCGATACGGTCACCATTATAGCTATACCAAGCGCCGGCCTTATCAACAATGCCCTGGGCCACACCCATATCAATAATCTCGCCTTCACGGGAAATGCCTTCGCCATACATAATATCAAATTCTACTTGTTTGAATGGTGGCGCAACTTTGTTTTTCACTACTTTCACCCGCGTGGCACTGCCAGTTACTTCGTCGCCTTTTTTGATCGCGCCGATGCGACGAATATCCAAGCGGACCGAGGAGTAAAACTTCAACGCATTACCACCAGTTGTGGTTTCGGGGCTACCAAACATAACGCCGATCTTCATACGAATCTGGTTAATAAATATCACGCAACAACTGGCGCGCTTGATATTGCCAGTGAGTTTACGCAAAGCTTGAGACATTAAGCGAGCCGCCAAACCCACATGAGAGTCCCCCATATCACCTTCGATTTCCGCTTTTGGCACCAGCGCCGCCACCGAGTCGATAACAATTAATTCAACCGCGCCACTGCGAACCAACATGTCACAGATTTCCAAAGCCTGCTCACCCGTATCCGGTTGCGACACCAATAAATCATCAATATTAACACCCAGCTTTTCCGCATATATCGGATCAAGCGCATGTTCCGCATCAATGAACGCACAAGTTTTGCCTTGTTTTTGCGCTTCAGCAATTGCCGACAAGGTTAGCGTGGTTTTACCTGACGATTCAGGCCCGTAAATCTCAACAATACGACCATAGGGCAAACCACCGATACCCAGAGCCACATCCAAACCGAGCGAACCGGTACTCACGGATGGGATTTGTGACAAAGGCTGATCACCCATTTTCATTACCGAGCCCTTGCCGAATTGTTTTTCAATTTGCCCCAATGCGACAGCCAAAGCCTTTTGTTTTTGTTCAGTTGAAGTGTCAGCCATGTTTTTATCCCTCATATCAATGAATTGTAGTCCAGTAAAAGCAAAATCTTGCTTGTGTTTTTAAACATAGTCTAAGCTTAGTCTTTACTTTTTCTGATGTCAATATTTTTTACCATCTTAGTATTTTCTACTACCACAGCATTTTTAATGTGCTAGTATTTCTTACCATGTAGATACTATGCCAACACGGAGCTCCCATGGCTGATCACTCAAAACTGCTTAATGAAATTAAATGGAATACCCGCCAGCGTATGCAATTCATTGAAATGATGGCGTATTACACCGGCGTGGTCACTCGCAGCGATGTCGCCAAAGCCTTCGGTTTATCCGATGCGGCAGCAACCAAGGACTTAAAGCTGTACCAAGAAATCGCGCCTGACAATCTTGTTTATAAACACACTCATTTCGGTTTCGTGCCGAGTTTGCAGTTTTCAGAGTTTTTTGCAGATTTGTCGCCAGCAAAAGCCTTAACTATGATTGCGCAAAATCTAGCCACTGTCGGCGGCCCTTATGATGTGAATGCTTTGTTTGGTATTACCAGCGATGAAGTGCCGCTACCCAATCGCTTACCTGATAAAGAACTTTTAGCGCAAATTACCCGCGCCATTCACCATCATAAAAAACTTCATGTGCGCTATTACTCGCTGTCTGACCGCCAAAGTGAGGAACCCCGAATCATCGAACCTCATGCGCTGGTGAACACAGGCTTACGTTGGCACGTGCGTGCTTATTGTGAAGACAAATATGATTTTCGTGATTTTGTGTTATCACGTTTTTTATGGGCGGAAACAACTGATGAAGACGCGGAATCCAGCGCAGATTATGACGAAGACTGGAGCGAATTTGTTGTATTAAAATTAATCCCACACCCCAAGTTAAGCGAGAAAAAACAACAAAGCCTATTAATCGACTATCAAGCCACCAATGGAATTATCGAAGTCCGAGCACGTCGGGCCTTAGTCGGTTATGCTTTGCAACGCTTAAATGTCGATAACACTGAAGATTTGCATTTAAATCCTAATCAATTTCAATTGGCGATTTCCAATCGCGATGAAATCGCAGCCTATGCCGGATGGGCATTAAGTTAGCATAACAAAACCAATAACGGACGAAATTGATAGGGAAAAGTTCATGACTGGCAGACTACAACAAACCTATGGCATCACTGCATTCTGCCTAATCTTTGTAATTGCCTGCAATTCTAATCCCAACCAAGCCCAGCATGAACTTTATTATCAAACTCGAATTAATGAAAACCGCGCCATTAAAACCTCTTGTGAGGCCAAAAGCGAAGCACCACGCATTACCGCTTGTTTTGTCACTGCCATTAAAAATCGAATCGAGGACAAATGGATTAAGCCATTAAACGCTTTTAACCAGGTCTTGATCGCACAAGTTAAAATTCAGCTCGACCAATCTGGCAACATCAAACAAATTGAATTTCTAAGCGCAAGTGAAAACCAACTATTCGATCACTCTATCGAAGTTGCTCTGCGCAATGCTACACCCCTGCCTATACCCGATGATGAAAGCTTGAAACAAGAATTTTATGAAATAATTTTACCCTTCCGGCATATGCCCGGCTCATAACATAAAACAATCCAATAAAAACACGTCGCCAAATCACAACAAAAATATTTTACGCATTTAACTATTCACACCACTGCCTAGCAAACACTACTTTTGTGCTATAAAAATACCGAGCACGTCCTCGACGCCGCAGTATCAATCTTCACAATTAGCAAGATCATCCATTAATACTATTTACTTTCTTTCTTTTCAACGTAACATCCACACAACAACATAAACAAAAGGATTTCCCATGTTTTTGCCAAATTCGATTAAATTATTTTTTATCAATTGTCTTGGTTTTTCTTTACTGGGATGCGCGTATATCACCCAAGGTCCATTCCCTGATAACGATCGTGGCGCTCTAGCCTCTCATCCAGATTTTTTTGGAGACAAGGCTGACAAAATCATTTATCCCGATCAAAATTGGGGCCGCGCTGATAGTTTATGGTATTACAACACCACCCAAGGCTCCGATCTCTTACCGTATGATGTTTTTTTATATCTAGAACAAGCCGACAAAGATAAACTTTTTCGTGATACAAGCAATATGCTCAAGTATCGGTATTTGCCGCAAAAACCGACCTGGGACAATCCCGATGGTTTACCATTGGGTTGGGTAAAAGATAGATATAAAGGGAAAGACTATGTTGGTTTAACCTGCGCCGCTTGCCACACGACTCAAGTCAATTACAAGGGTTATGGCATTCGCATTGATGGTGGCCCTGCAATGGCAGATATGGAAACCATGATTATTGACCTGACTCATGCCGTGAAAAACAGCATGAGCGGGGAAAAATTTTTACGCTTGGCAAAAAAGGTTTTAGCGAATGAGCAACCAGAAGCTAAATCATTGGAAACCTTCAAACAAGAACTAGAATCCCTACATCAAACCTTGGCGGCGTATGTGAATATGAACACACCCCGCCATCAAACTTCACAGGGTGAAAAAATTGTGCATTATGGCTATGCACGATTAGACGCTTTTGGTCGAATTTACAATCGTATTCTTGCTCATGTGTCCACTAATGAAATACCTAAAACTAATCCTGCCAACGCACCGGTGAGCTATCCTTTTTTATGGGACACGCCTCATCATGATTTTGTGCAATGGAACGGTGTTGCCGACAATGCCACGGCAGTGGGTCTTGGTCCCGTGGCGCGCAACACAGGCGAAGTGCTAGGTGTTTTTGCAACATTCAATGTTAAAGAGTCTAAACGTGGCAGCTTAGGTTACCCATCATCAGCCGAAACCCGTAATCAAATTCGATTAGAAGACCACTTAAAGGATTTGTGGTCACCCTCATGGAGACAATTAGCAGATATTGGAGCACTGAAAAAAATTGATGGTGACTTGGCAAAAAAAGGTGAACAAGTATTTGTCGACTACCAATGCGGCGCTTGTCATGAAGCGATCAAACGCACAGACAAAAAACGTGTCGTGGTTGCACAATTCTCCAGTGTTGATTGGATAGGCACTGACCCGCAAATGGCGAGCAATGCAATATTATATTGCGGTGACGTCGGTGTATTGAAAAATGCAAACCTGGGTATGTGCGCAGCGGATTTAAATGAACCCGCATTATCAGGCGTGCTGCCAATTCTACAAAAAGTAACAACCGGCGTCATGACCTATGGACTAGTGCGCAAGCTTGGCACTTATACTGAAGCCATTATCAATAATCCGCTAGGTTTATTCCAAGGCCAGTTTAAGACCCGCCGCCATGTTGAATTGGAAGTGACGAATAAGGCATATTTGAATGCCTATAAAGGACGTCCACTCAATGGAATCTGGGCAACTGCACCCTATTTACACAATGGCTCGGTTCCCAACCTCTACGAATTATTCTTGCCCAGTTGTAGCGATGAAGAAATTCAACAAGGCAAAAAATGCCGCTCAAACAAATTTACCGTCGGTAATCGCGAATTGGACGTGAAAAAAGTTGGTTTTAAGCAATTCGAGAATCCCGCACAATTTCAGCAACCCGCTTTATTTGTATTCGATACATCATTGCCAAGCAATAGCAACAAAGGACATGAATATGCTGCTGGAAAAACCCCCATGCCAAAACTAGTCAATGGCAAGGTGCAGCGCGACGAGAAAGGTGAGATTATAAAACATTATTTCAAACCCATGGAAGAGGAAGAACGCTGGGCATTGGTTGAGTACTTGAAGACCTTATAATTGATATTGGCCGACCAAATAAATAAAAAGGATGTGTTATGCAACATCAAAAACAAATTATTCTAACTTGTCTTAAGCTAGGTACTCTTTTTTTATTTTTATACACTTACCTGACGGCTAGTCT
>JAOUJM010000293.1 GCA_029883265.1 Gammaproteobacteria bacterium | reverse complement strand
GCAATTGCTGGAATTATTTCCAAAGGATTATGAGATATATTGTATTCAAGATTACATAAACATTTTTTATTTCTTTACTTACAAATTGTTTAGGTTGACTAAGACGATTCCTAGTAACAAAGAAATTAATCTTTTAGTTTATCCAAAGGAAAATATTGCATTGTTGGAGAGCTCAAAGTTAGTTTGAAAAAATGGAATAGTCACTTATAAAATTGAACACGTATGTTAAATAAAATCAAATTAGGCTTTTCGGTCACGTTTGTGGTTATCGCTGCAATTTTGATGTTAGGAGAGATAATGGTAAGGTTTGCAGTGGGTCCACCAGCAGCATTTCTCTATTCAAAAGGTTTCACCGATCGGCAAACTGATTGGAATATAAGTTATGAAGTAGATAAACATTTACACAGAACAAATTGTGTGAGCGATAAGGAGCAGAGAATTGAAAAAACAGCTGTCGTTGGCGACTCATTTACCTATGGTCAAGGAATTACAAATTGTTTAGATCTGGTATCGAACTTAAATCGTTTTTTCCCAAAAGAAGAGTTTGTTAACTATGGTGTTATCGGTATAGGGCTGCCGGAATATAAAATGATTTTAAGGGATTTTGTCAACGATGGACCTTATGGACGGTTAATATTGTTAATTTATGGGAATGATATTAGTCAATACCCGCTGAATAGAAGTTTGATTGGATCGCTTGCAGATGTAAGTTCTCTTTTTGCGCTCTTTAGGAAATTAAGACGATCTTATTTGATGAAAAAGGCATTGAAAGGAATTGATGATGAAGCTACCCAAAAATCTGACGATGTGAAAACGTTTAACAATATACAGGCACTGATTTCTTCAGGCGACAAGGCCTATTTTAAGAAAATTGTTAATCCACCATTGGCTCATTACAAGAAATTCAGAAACGCATTCACTGCTGTAGTTCCCTATATAAATCAAAAGTTTAAACCAGACAATGTATCACTGGTGTTTATTCCCGCTGCCAATACTGTGTCTACTTTAACTCGTGGTTTCATACAAAAATCAGGTGGCGAGGTTGCGCCATTTGGTATGGCAGGTTCGGTCAGAGAACTTTTGCGGGCGATAGCGCGCGAAAATAATTACCAATTTATAGATTTATTTGAATATATCAGTGCCAGTGGAAACGATTATTACTTCTCACATGATTTGCATTGGAACGAGAGAGGTCATCAATTTGTTTCCGAAGTAATAGCTAAAAGGCAAATAGAACTTGATAAGACGAAACAGTAAAACTGAGAATTGCAAACTAACAATAAAGATATGAACAATGAAACATGAGCATCGCTACATATTTTTAGACTATATTCGTGGCATCAGCGCTTTGCTGGTATGTGCAGGTCATTTACGTGGAGTGATGTTTGAGGACTATTCATTAGTTGGATCGACCTCAATACTTGACAAGTTGTTTTATTTTTTAACTGGATTGGGTCATCAGGCGGTAATGATATTTTTCGTATTGAGTGGTTTTTTCGTTGGAGGAAGTATCGTTACAAAAATACAAAATTTTCATTTATCAGACTATTTACTAAGCAGGCTAACTCGCCTATGGGTGGTATTAATTCCTGCATTGCTATTTACCACTTTAGTAGATGTCATCATTAAACACTATTATCCGGCAGTGTTAAACGGGCAATTTTATAGCGTTCTAAATTCAGGCCCTCAATTAGAAGAAAGCTATTCACTAACCATCCAGACCTTTTTTTCAAACGTATTTTTCCTACAAGATCTGTATGCGCCAGTGTATGGGAGCAATGGGCCGTTATGGAGCTTGGCTTATGAATTCTGGTTTTATATTCTTTTTCCTCTCGGTTTGATTGCGTTTGGTTTTATTGCTGCCAAGTGGAAGTCTCGACTTTTTGTTATAATAGTGTGCGCGTCTATTCTTATTATATTAGGAGAAAAATTATGGCTAGGTTTTACAATTTGGATGTTAGGTGTTTTTTCTTCAATAATTATCAATAAACAGTATGTGCTACCTCTTCGCATTCCACTTCTACTACTATCAATTCTACTGTTAATGTTTACATTAATTGATAGTAAATTTAATATGTTGTCAGGCGCATTTGGAATTCCGAATGACCTGTTAGTTGGTATTAGTTTTATGTTAGTAATCTTAACCGTACATAGTAGCCACCCACAGCAAAAGCCTAGAAAAATAAACTTGAATATGAGCCGATGGCTGTCCGAATTGTCATATACGCTATATTTAGTACATTTTCCCGTTGTGCTACTTATATTTAGCCATTTCTATTCATCCCATCAATTGGTGCCTGATATTGGGAGTTTCTTTTTATTCTGTAGTTGGTTGTTAGTAATTGTCTGCATAAGTCTATTTCTATGGTGGTGTTTTGAGCGGAACACTGCAGTGGTACGTCATTGGATTAGAAATAGGATTGACAGAAAATTTGCAACTAAAAGCGGTAATAATTAGCAAGAAACAAGCCTTACTAATTAAAAGTTCAGTGGTTATCAATATTGTTTAAGGATATTGAGGACTATAGGTTGTGACGAACCAAGCTAAATCTAATCAAGTTCAAAAGCGTCTTTATAGTCTTGTGCCAACGAGGGGTCTTGCTCCTCCTTTTTCAATACACAATTACCCACTACTAACATTTCAATATCAGTACCCATAAAACATCTAAAAGCATCTTCGGGTGTGCACACAATCGGTTCACCTCGAACATTAAAGCTGGTATTGACAACAATTGGGCAAGCGGTTTTATCCTTAAATGATTTGATTAAGTTGTAATACCTTGGATTTGTTTCTTTGTGAACGGTTTGTATACGCGCTGAGTAATCAACGTGAGTCACTGCAGGTATCTCTGATCGTGCCACATTAAGTTTTTCAATGCCGAACAAGTTTTCTTGGTCTTTTGTCATTTGAATACGCTTAGAATGGTTGACATCAGCAACAACCAACATATAAGGTGAGGTGCCCTGCATCTGAAACCATGAAGATGCATCTTCAGCAAGCACTGAAGGTGCAAAGGGCCGAAAGCTTTCCCTGTACTTGACTTTGAGGTTTAATAATTTTTGCATAGTTGGTGACCGCGGATCGCCAATTATTGAGCGACCACCGAGCGCTCTAGGCCCGAATTCCATTCTTCCCTGCATCCAACCCACTGCTTTTTCTTCCACAAGAGCATTTGCTACCTCATCATATAACGTTGCCTCATCTAGCGTTGTAAATTTAGCGTTAACAGATCGCAGGCGTTGTTCAATTTCTTCAGTCTCAAATTTCGGTCCCAAATATGAACCTTGCATGTGGTCTTGCTGATTGGTAATTACTTCTCTTGAGCCGTCCTGGAAACTGTGCCAGCCAATTAAAGCTGCACCAAGCGCACCTCCGGCATCACCGGATGCAGGTTGTATCCATACGTTTTTGAAGCTGCCCTCTCTTATTAATTTTCCATTGGCAACGCAATTGAGTGCTACACCGCCGGCCAGGCATAGATTGTCAATTTTATATTCTTGAGACAACTGATTCGCAATTTTACAAACGATTGTTTCAGTGACTTGCTGAATCGACGCAGCAATATCCATATGAAATTGTGTTAAATCTTCCCGATCAGGTTTTCTAGCGGCTTGGCCAAATAATTTCTCGAACTTGCGGTTCACCATTTTCAGCCCAGTGCAATAATCGAAATATTTCATATTAAGCCGAAAACTACCATCATCTTTTAAATCGATCAGGTTTTCTAAGATCGCATCTGTATATAAAGGTTGCCCATAGGGTGCAAGCCCCATTAACTTATATTCGCCAGAATTAACTTTGAATCCTGTGTAATAGGTAAATGCAGAATAGAGTAGACCAAGGGAATGGGGAAAATGCAATTCTTTATGTATTGTTAGACTATTTCCTTTGCCAATGGCAACTGAGGTTGTGGTCCATTCACCCACGCCGTCCATTGTCAACACAACGGCTTCCTCAAATGGAGACGGATAGTAAGCACTGGCGGCATGGCTCAGATGGTGTTCAGAAAATAGTAGCTTATTCTTCCAATCAAAAGTCGGTTCGCTTTGAATTAATTTTCTTCTTAATAAGTCTTTCTGAAACAACTTTTCTTTAATCCAGATCGGCATTGCTTTTCTAAAAGACGTAAAGCCCCGAGGTGAAAAGGCTAGATAGGTTTCAAGTAAACGCTCAAATTTTAAGAATGGTTTATCATAAAAAACGACAAAGTCAACCTCGTTTAGTGAGATCTCACATTCTTCTATACAATAGTTGATGGCATTAATTGGATAGTTAGAATCGTGTTTTTTGCGCGTAAACCGTTCCTCTTGAGCGGCAGCAATTATTTTTCCACTTTTAATAATCGCCGCAGCACTATCGTGATAAAACGCAGATATACCAAGGATGTACATTCACTACTCCAACATAATTAAATTCTGCTGGTATTTCCATAAAGCAAGGTGTTACAACTATATGGATAAGATCAGCTATTGCATCAACATTTGATGTATTATTTGAGAGAAAATAGCCATTCACAAAAACTAAAATAGTGTATATATAAAGGGCGCAACCGCTGAACCCTGGGTAAGTACAATCAAACCCCCAAATACAAATAGTACTAATATGATTGGCGCCAACCAGAATTTTTTGCGTTCACGCATGAATTCCCAAAGTTCTAAAAAAAATGACATTTGTTCAACTCCTTAATACTGTTTCTTTAAAGAATCTTTTGAAGGGCCGGGTGGATTGCGATTAATCCAGTAACTCTTGGCGCTAGATTTGAGTTTTAGGTTGAGTATATCCTTGCCACTGATTTGCATTATGATTCCGATCGGAATAATGGTTGTAAAGAATACCAAACCCATGACTAATGGGTTAACAATATGGTGGAGCAATAAGCCAAAACGGTACCAAATGTAATTCAGTGGATATAATACAATTGGTAGAAGAAATGCTGTCAACAGAAACACGAGTGCTAGCGTTAAGGCCCACCAACGTATGGAGTCGGCTTGGATGAGCGGGTAGATCGCAATGAGCAAAAAAACAATTGCAAAAACAAATCCAAAGCTTCGTTCACTACTACGTGCGATCGAATCATCGGTAGAAAAATTATGACTAGTTGCCGTCTTCATATAAAGAGCATTCCAGATCTTAGATTCAATGGAATTCGATGCCAAAATGATGCCGAAAGTCCAGAATAACTAACAAATGAAGATATAAAATAACAGAAATTATGCGGCGCAGTATTTGCAAACCGAAGTTGTAATTATTCCTGCTTGCTAGTTAAAATATTTTGAAAATCATCTTTGTAAATCGATTCTATTACCCAGATTTGTCCGCCACAAGTCAACTTACCACTGATTTGGCTGAGTATTTAGTTTCAAAAGGACTTGATGTACATGTAGTCACAAGTCGAGCCCTATATAACCAATCGAGTGAAAAACTTAGTGCAAATGATACGCATAACGGAGTAATCATCCATAGAAGTTATTCTTTCTCTCTTGGTCGAAACAAAATAGTAAGTCGTATAGCAGAATATCTACTGTTTTATGTAGGAGCTATAAAAATACTAACAAAAATTTTGAATGCAAATGATCGTTTGGTTATTGAAACCGATCCACCGCTATTCTCAGTGCC
>JAOUJM010000061.1 GCA_029883265.1 Gammaproteobacteria bacterium | reverse complement strand
GCTGGCGCAGATCCTAACGCTGACCATGACCATGACCATGACCATGACCATGACCATGACCATGACCATGACCCAACAAAACCTCATCAGCATTAATCACACGGACTACATCCTTGGCCCAGCTTGTACTATTTAATAAGCCATTTCAGGTGTTATCTCAGTTTACTGACAAAGAAGGTCGTCGCACCTTGGCTGACTTTATTCAATTGCCTGATGTTTATGCCGCAGGGCGACTCGACTATGATAGTGAAGGCTTGTTGTTATTAACCAATGATGGGAATTTGATTCATCGAATTGCACATCCAAAACAGAAATTATGGAAACGCTATTATGCGCAGGTGGAAGGAGAGATCGACCAGAACGCCATTCATAGATTAAAACAAGGTGTGATTTTAAAAGACGGCAAAACCTTGCCCGCTAAAGCAAAAAAAATAGAAACGCCAAATGGTTTGTGGCCGCGAAATCCGCCCATACGTGAGCGAAAACAACAAGTCACCTCATGGTTGCAACTCGATATACACGAAGGTCGTAATCGCCAAGTGCGACGCATGACAGCAGCGGTGGGTTTTCCTACCTTACGATTAATTCGTGTCGCCATCGGCACATGGACGCTTGATGAATTACAACCTGGAGAATACAGGGTATCTGAGATTTTTTTACCAAAAAAATAAAATTGTTGATCTATCATTAGCCCATGCGTTTAATTGACTTCAGCTTATTGTTTTGATCAAACTCTATCGTGAAATCGCCGTGTATGCCATCATGAGTTAGGAATGGGCGTAGGGCATCCGCCGGAAATTGAATCATACGTCCATCATAGCTCTGCGCTACAACTGAGTTTACATGACCTTTGTAATACTCAAGATAACGTTTTTGGCTTATATTTAAATGAAAATGCACTTTGGCCATGAATGAAAGTTAGTTTAAGGTTGAAAATTCTATCCAAACTCAATGCCAGGTACTATTTAATATGAAAAAAAACATAGCATGAATATTAAATTCGTTAGTCATATTGCCGAAATACCCGAGCAACAATGGGATCAGCTTATTGATGAGAATAACGTATTTTTACATCACCGCTTTTTACGTGCTTTGGAAGAGCACAATTGTGTAGGTCAGGCGACCGGTTGGTTACCGCGACATTGTGTGATTTATGAGGCCGACCAATTGCTCGCAGCTATGCCGTTGTATGAAAAAACGAACTCTTATGGTGAGTTGGTTTTTGACTGGGCTTGGGCTGATGCCTATGCACGTTCGGGTTTGCTTTATTATCCAAAATTGGTCAGTGCGATTCCTTATACGCCCGCTACAGGTAAGCGTTTGCTGTATGACCTTACTCATCCGCAGGCAGAGGAAATCCTACAGATGCTGCTGGCGGGCATTAAAACCTTATTGCGAGAAATTAATGGATCAAGTTTTCACTGCCTTTTCCCAACTAAAGCGCAATCAGACGTGTTGGCAGCGCAGGGGTTACCTTCACGAATGGCGGTACAGTTTCAATGGCAAAATCAAAATTATCAAACCTTTGATGATTATTTGAATCGTCTAAGCTCTCGTAAGCGTAAAAAAATAAAACGCGAACGCAGTCGTGCTTTAGAAAGTGGAGTTTGCATTGAACAAAAACACGGCGATCAAATGACATCTGCGGATTGGCAGGCGATGCATCATTTTTATAGTAAAACGTTTTTAGAAAAAAGCGGTTGGCCAACGTTAACACAAGAATTTTTAGAGGCTATTGGTGAGCACATGCCAGAAAATATTTTAGTAATTTTTGCAAAAAAAAATGGTGCTTATGTCGCTGGTGCACTTTATTTTGTGGGTGAATCAAATTTGTATGGTCGTCACTGGGGTTGTGATCAAAACTATAAAGATTTGCATTTTGAGTTATGTTATTACCAAGGAATCGACTACGCCATTGTGAAAGGTTTAAAGGTGTTTGAGCCAGGTGCGCAAGGTGAATATAAAATCAGTCGTGGTTTTTTAGCGACGAAGACATGGTCCAATCATTTAATAATGAATCCGCAGTTTTGTTCATTGATTGAGAGGTTTCTCATTCAGGAACGCGAATATATGGAAGATTATTATCAAGAAATGCTGATTCAATCTCCTTATAAACAAACAGGATAAACTTATGCTAAAAATGGAGTCTGACCAAGTCATAAACAAAAAAGTAAATTAATCGTTTGTTTTTTATCTACGAATAACTTGACTTGATCCAATCTACGGAGATTTATTAGTGTAATTCTTGTGGACTGCTTCACAGTTTGGCAAAAACACGGCGTAAAAACATTTTAGTGCTTTACCTGGAAATTGCTTTGATTTAATCTTGTAGCGTGATTAGGTGAATTATCTTCAAATTCACTAAGCATACAAATCTCACGGCATAGTTTCTGCATTTTCTGTCAGAAACATTGGGTGGTTAGTGCCGAGTAGGAAACATTTTGTTTTCATTGAGCATAAAGAGATTCATGGGGGTAAAATGTTAGAGAAATCGCAACAAGCTATCCAGACCAATGAAATGGGGAGTGGTGCTGTGTCCGCTAGTGAAGCAAAAATCGAACGTCGTACGGGTTCTATGCAAGCGATTAATCGCTTGGTGGAGCATCGAACTGAAATGTTATCCTTGTATGGTGCGCTTGCATCACAGCGTCCTTACCAAAAAAGTGACGCTTTGGTTGATCTAATTCAAAAGTTTTGTCAATCCTTAGTTGACTATACAGCTGATGCGCATTTTCGTTTATATCGTTTTATTGAAACTAATTCAGAGCGACGTATGTCAGCCTCAAAAGTGGCCGACTTAGTTTATCCACGAATTTCAGCTTCAACACAACGTATCTTGGATTTCAATGATAAGTACGACACTGACCAGCACTGCAGTGAGCTGATAGGTGATTTGGAAAGTGATTTGTCCGCATTAGGTGAGCGCCTAGCGGATCGCATTGAATTAGAAGATCGAATTATTGATGTTCTAGCCAGGGCGCGAAATTAATCTATTTCAACTTGATCTGCTCTATTGGCATCGGCCTTTGATTACCGAGAATGCTTTGGTGGTTTTGCAGATCAAACGATTCAATAATAAATTTTTTCAAACCCAGTGGTTCATCCAACTACTGGGTTTGTGTATGTGCGTAAATGCACTCTCCTGTGTGGCTGCGCCGAGTCGCGGTTTTCTTCAAGAATTTGCCTTTATTTCTTCACCGGGGCATGTGTTCCTGGACGTTTATAACACCACTGGTGATTGGGTGCCCCAATCTGATAGCCAAATTCGAGTTTCTATACCCAAAGCTGAACTCAATGCAACTGCGAACATGTTGGGCTATAAAGGTATGTTGCGTCCGGATTTGGCGGCCTATGTGAATGCAGGAATTAGTACGGCCTCAAGCGAAAAATGGAATTTTAAGGTCGGAGCTGCATACGCTTGGGCGTTGCGTGGCTTGTTTTTTAATGTCAATCCGGAGTTAGTTCGTGATAATGGCGCGTTATCTCTTCAAAGTAACGGTGCTGCGTTTATGCGATTGCGTGTGCCGACTTGGATGGGCAAAGTGCATTTGGCCGGCGAAATTAATTTGAGTGAAAAAAATTCTAGTCTAATGGCCTTGGCTGGTGGTGTTCGTTGGCAATATCAGCGTTATTTGACGTTGGATTTAATGATATTAGGAAGTGGTGGAAAAATGAAAACCGGTGTAATACGAACACCGGCGGCCTTGCGTCTGAATTTAAGTATTTAGAAAAAATTATAATGTTTTCGTACGGCTTGTTTAATAGCCCAATGACAGGTCATGCCTGCGGGGAATGTTACTAAATCACCTTTGCCCATATGAACGGCCTTGCCACCTTCCGGCGTGACGACGACTTCGCCTTCTAGGAAATAACAAGTTTCATTTTGATCATAGTGCCAGGGGAAGGTCGATATTTCTTTTTCCCAAATTGGCCATTGAAAAATATTTTGCTGTTCCAGTTCGTGTTTGTTTGCTGGTTTTTTAATTCCAATTTTCATCATTGATTTACCTATTCTTTTTCCAAATATGTGTAGCCGCTCAATCCATCTTGTAAAATTGTTAGTGCAGATGCTTGTTGTGTTTCGCTAAGATCTTGCTGCTGAATTTTCTCTCGGTAGTTTTGGAATAACACGTCAGGATCAAAATGAACATAACGAAGCACATCGTCGACATTGTCACCCCACTCGACTTCGCTAAAATGAAACTGGTCTTGGGCGTCGATTTCTAAATTAACAGAATGCGTGTCACCAAAAAGGTTGTGTAGATCACCCAGTATTTCCTGATAGGCCCCAACTAAAAATATGCCGAGCAAATAGTCTTCGTTATTTTTTAATTCGTGTACTGCTAAGCTGGTTTCAATGCTTTCGTTATAAACATAGTGTTCGATAGCGCCGTCTGAATCACAGCTCAAATCCAATAAGATTGCTCGACGCGTGGGTTGTTGCGCCAAGCGGTGTAACGGGATGATGGGAAATATTTGCTCTATGGCCCAAACATCGGGTACTGATTGAAAAACGGATAAGTTGCAAAAATATTTATCTGCCATTTTCTCATTGAGCTCATCGAGAATTTCACGGTGACCGCGTTTGTTTTCCTGTAGCATGGGATGCAATTGTGCGCAGATATGGTAATACAAGGTTTCTGCATAGGCTCGATCTTGCAAGCTAATTAAACCGTGATTGTAAATGGTTTGTGCTTCACTCAAATTAAAAGCGGCATCGTGATAAGTTTCTAATACCGAGCGGTTGTTTAGGTTGGCAAAATCGTGCCAAAGATTATGTACAACAGTTGGTGCGTTGGCTTCGGGCTGTTCTATTTTAGTAACATCACTTTGGCGTTCTGCGCCTACAACATTGGTAATTAATACGGCGTGATGGGCTGTCATTGCACGTCCCGACTCGGTAACAATCTCCGGTTCAGGCAATTGTTCTTCTTCGCACATTTCTTTTAACAAGCGCACGACATCATTGGCATATTCTTGCAAGTTATAATTCATCGAGCAAAAACTACGGGAGCGCGCACCTTCATAATCGACACCTAACCCACCACCGACATCCAATGTTTTAATCGGTGCGCCGAGTTTGCTTAGTTCACTAAAATAACGAGTGGCTTCGCGTATACCACCCTGTATGTCGCGAATATTTGCGAGTTGCGAACCGATATGGCAGTGTAAGAGTTGTAATTGCTCAAGCAGATTAGCATCTTTCAGTTGTTCAATTAAACGTAAAGCTTGAGTCGCGTTTAAACCAAACTTGGATTTTTCGCCGCCCGTGTTTTGCCATTTGCCTTTGCCAATTGAAGATAAACGAATGCGTACGCCTATCAGGGGTTTGATATTCAGTGCTTTAGCTTCTTCGATGACTAAATTTAATTCAGAAGGTTTTTCTATGACAATAAAAATGCGATGACCAAGTTGTTGTCCGATTAGGGCTACACGTATGTATTCACTGTCTTTGTAGCCATTGCAAATAATAGTTCCACCTGGATGCCCTAGGGCTAAAACCGCCATAAGTTCGGGCTTGCTTCCGGCTTCAAGTCCCACGCTATAGTCTGGGTTGTTAATTAGGTTTTCAACCACCGTACGTTGCTGATTGACTTTTATCGGATAAACCGGTGTGTAAGTGCCGTTATAATCGAATTGCTGTTTTGCATGAGCAAAAGCCTCATACATACGTTGAGTTTTGTTATGTAATATTGTTGGTATGCGCACAAGCACAGGAAAACTCAAGTCTTGTTGCTGTAGTTGCTGTGCGACTTGATATAGGCTAACTGATGGGCCGCTATTTCCCATAGGTCTGACTTCAATTTCGCCTTTAGAATTAATGGTGAAATAGTCGTCGGCCCAGTGTTCCACACCATAATAACTGCTGGCTTGTTGAATATCCCAATGACTCATGTGTTTTTACTCACGTTGGACCTGTGTCAGGCTAGGTAAATCGGAAATCGTGCGCTATTATAATGAGCTTTTCAATAATTTAGCAAAATGCTTTTTGGGGTGTGCTTATGAGCCTGGGGAACGAATATTTTAGCGAAGTGTGCGAGGAAGCTGGTAGTGCTTTCTCATTGAAAGTAAAGCAGAAACTACACGAAGAACAAAGTGACTTTCAACATATCGCTATATATGAAACCGAGAATTTTGGAAATTTAATGGTCATCGATGGTTTTGTCATGCTGAGTCAGCGTGATAACTTTTTATATCACGAGATGATGAGTCATGTAGTCTTATTCACCCATCCCGAACCCAAAGATGTGTTGATTATTGGTGGCGGTGATTGCGGCACACTCAAAGAAGTGCTGAAACATGATTCAGTCACAAGTGTTTTGCAGATTGAAATTGACGAACGGGTCACACGCTTGGCGGAAGAATATTTCCCTGAGCTATGTACTTCCAATAATGACTCTCGTGCAGATATTCGTTTTATTGACGGTATTCAGTGGGTCAAAGACACAGTGGATAATAGTTATGACATTATTATTATCGACAGTACTGATCCCATTGGACCAGCTGAAGGTTTATTTACTGAGCCATTTTATAAGGATTGTGTGCGTGTGTTAAGAGATGATGGAGTATTAGTGCAACAAAGTGAGTCGCCTTTATTGCATATGCGCATTTTGGAAAGCATGTACCGTGATTTTGAAGGGGCTGGATTTAACCAGGTGCAAACAGCGTTTTTTCCACAAATGGTTTACCCATCTGGTTGGTGGTCAGGCACCATGGCATCCGCTCAATTACCCTTAAAGCAATTTCGTCAGGATGATGTGAAAAATAAAAAATTCAAAACTGAATATTACAATCTTGAGATACATCAAGCTGCGTTAGCGCAACCCGAGTTTTTTAAACGTTTGATGAGTAAATAAATTCAATTTTTGTTTTCAACCAAGGAGCCAAGCATGTCAGATCCCATAATTGCACAAAAAAGTCCTTATGTACTTGAGTTAGACGCTGGAGACCATTTCTGGTGTGCTTGTGGTCGGTCTAAGAATCAGCCCTTTTGTGATGGTTCTCACCAGGGTACGGATTTTGCGCCGATGAAATTTACGTTGACTGAGAAAAAAACCGTTGCCTTATGTGGATGCAAGCATTCAAAAAATCCACCCTATTGTGACGGAGCACATAATAGCGTTTAATTCTAACAAATAAAAAGGGCACCCGAGGGTGCCCTTACTACTACGATGGGAGGGAGCTTATTTACTAGCTTTAGTAAATTCTGGATAGGCCTCGATGCCACACTCGGAAACATCAACACCGTTATATTCTTCTTCCTCGGTTACGCGGATACCAATCACAGCTTTCAAGATAAACCAGACCACCAGCGAAGCAATGAATGTCCAAGCAAGGATGGTTACTAATCCAATTAACTGGGCACCTAGTGTCGCATCTGCATTTGACAAGGTGACGGCAATTAAGCCCCACATGCCAACAACGCCGTGAACTGAAATCGCACCGACAGGATCATCGATTTTCAATTTGTCCAAACCAACAATCGAGAAAACGACGATTACCCCGCCAATGGCGCCGATAAAGGTTGCCAATAAAGGCGCTGGCGCTAAAGGTTCAGCGGTAATGGCGACTAAACCAGCCAAGGCACCGTTTAATGCCATGGTTAGGTCTGTTTTGCCGAACAATAAGCGCGCAACAATCATGGCGGCGATAACGCCACCCGCAGCGGCCATATTGGTGTTAACAAATACTTGTGCAACCGCGTTGGCTTCACCTATGTTTGAGACTTTTAATTCAGAGCCGCCGTTAAAGCCGAACCAGCCCATCCATAAAATGAATGTGCCTAAGGTAGCTAGTGGCATATTTGCACCAGGTATCGCATTTACTTCACCATTAGGACCGTATTTGCCTTTACGTGCACCGAGCACTAAAACACCGGCTAATGCTGCGGCAGCTCCACACATATGAACCACGCCTGAGCCTGCAAAATCTTGGAATCCCAGTTGATCAAGAAAACCACCGCCCCATTTCCAGAAACCTTGAACAGGATAAATGAAGCCTGTCATGACAACAGCAAATGCAAGAAAGGCCCAAAGTTTCATACGCTCAGCAACAGCGCCAGAAACAATCGACATAGCTGTTGCAACAAAAACCACTTGAAAAAAGAAATCAGATGAAACTGAATAATAAGGTGCATCATCACCACCAGCCAATACGGCTTCCTTAGTGTGATCATCACCAATCAAAAATCCAAAATTAGGAATAATGGAGTCGCCACCGCCATACATGATTTGGTAGCCAACTAACATATACATAATACAAGCGAGTGCGTATAGAGAAATATTTTTAATCAAAATTTCCGCAGTGTTTTTTGAGCGAACCATGCCCGCTTCTAACATTGCGAACCCTGCCGCCATCCACATAACGAGTACACCGGACACCAGAAAATAAAAGGTGTCGACGGCATAGCTTAATTCTTTTATTGCTTCCACTTTTTTTACCTCCGCTTAACTCTATTACAATGCGTCTTCGCCGGATTCACCGGTACGAATTCGTGTGACTTGTTCGATAGGGAAAACAAACAATTTGCCGTCGCCGATTTTTCCTGTTTTGGCTGCGCTTGCTATGGCTTCTAACACCTGATCAAGCATATCGTCCTTAATAGCAACATCGATTTTGACTTTGGGTAGAAAGTCGACCACATATTCCGCGCCACGGTATAATTCAGTGTGGCCCTTCTGGCGGCCAAAGCCCTTAACTTCCGTTACCGTAATACCTTGTACGCCAATTTCTGATAAAGCCTCTCGCACATCGTCGAGTTTAAATGGCTTAATGATTGCGCTTACCATTTTCATCACTACATTCCTCCACGGCTGATGAGCCGAACCTGATTAAAAATTCATGTGCCCTAAATTGGATGTTCTGTCACGAGCAACTAAAGGGCTTATAGCGAAGGCTGTGCCACTATTTTTTAACTATAATTATCAACTAGTTGTGAATTATTTCACTGATTGCTAGTGTATAAACGCACCATCATGGGTGAGCTGTGTAAATAAGATGCACAGTTATGGTGCGTAAAATCCAGGGGTGAAACCAGCTCTCAAACGGCGTAAGATGAATGCTTGAAATCAATTCAGAATATAGGAAAAAGTCATGTTTGATGCTTCTCAAATCGATGCTATGGCGAAAAAACTCAGTGACGCCTTACCACCAGGTTTTAATGTGTTACGTGAAGACTTGGAAAAAAATTTTCGCGATATTTTACAATCTATGTTGAGCCGTTTGGATTTAGTGACACGTGAAGAGTTCGATGTACAAGTGGCCTTATTGGCCAAAACCCAGGAGCGTCTTAATCAATTAGCGCAGCAATTACAACATTTGGAACAACAAACTATCAACAAAGAGTAAACATGTCATTAGCAACTATCTACAGCAGGGCAGCCGTAGGTATTGATGCGCCACTGGTAACCGTCGAAGTTCATATTGCCAATGGATTGCCGGGACTTTCGATTGTTGGTTTACCCGAAGCGGCCGTCAAAGAGAGCAAAGATCGAGTGCGTGGCGCATTACAAACCGCGCAATTCGAATTTCCTGCAAAACGCATTACCATTAATCTCGCGCCTGCCGATTTGCCAAAAGAAGGTGCGCGTTTTGATTTGGCTATTGCCATGGGGATTCTCGCTGCGACCGGGCAAGTGCCCATGACTGAATTAAAAAAATACGAATTCATTGGCGAACTGGCTTTGAGTGGCGAAATCCGCCCGGTGAAAGGCGTATTACCCAGTGCCATGCAAACACAAAAAGCCGATCGTGCTTTAGTTATTGCGCCACAGAATTTAAATGAAGCGCAACGTGTTGCCGGCGTAATAATTTTTGCACCAACCCATCTATTAACCTTATGCCAGCACTTACGTGGTGATCAACGCTTAGCGCATCACGAAGCTGAAGACAATCGAAACTATTCGCCGAGCTATAGCGCCGACTTGCAGGATGTTCGAGGCCAAGCTAAAGCCCGACGCGCACTGGAAATCGCTGCGGCGGGGCGTCATAGTCTGCTTTTTTATGGTCCGCCGGGTACCGGTAAAACGATGCTCGCCAGTCGTTTGGTTTCTATCTTGCCACCGATGAATGACAAGCAGGCACTGGAAACAGCGGCGATTTATTCTGTCAGCGGAAAAAATCTGGATGACGAACAATGGCGTTTACGACCATTTCGCAATCCGCATCACACGGCTTCAGCGGTGGCGCTGGTGGGGGGCGGTAGCATGCCACGGCCGGGCGAAATTTCTTTGGCGCATAATGGTGTTTTATTTTTGGATGAACTTCCCGAATTCGATCGTAATGTGCTTGAAGTTTTACGCGAGCCATTGGAAACCGGATCAATACATATTTCGCGTGCCGCACGTTATGCAATTTTCCCCGCCCAGTTTCAATTGATAGCTGCGATGAATCCATGTCCTTGTGGTTACCTAGGCGACAAAAGTGAACGCTGTCGTTGCACTAGCGAACAAGTTCAGCGTTATCGCAATAAACTTTCGGGGCCGCTATTGGATCGCATTGATATGCATTTGGAAGTTGCGCCTATTGATAAAACTGAATTACGTTTGCAGTCAAAGACACCGAAGGCCGAATCCAGTCTACATGTACGACAGCGAGTACTGGCCGCTTATCAAACTCAGCAAAATCGTGGTTGTGCTAATGCTTTTTTGCCGGTAAATGCGTTAGAAAAATACTGTGTTTTATCAGCCAAAGACAATGATCTTTTGGAAACTGCTATGGAGCGCCTGCGTTTATCAGCGCGTGCATATCATCGCATCCTCAAGCTGGCGCGTACCTGTGCCGATCTTGCTCATAAGGATAATATTGAAACAGATCATTTATTGGAAGCATTATCCTATCGCAACTTGGATCGCGGTGTTGCCTAAGGCTATGTGTATTTTGAACATCAACATGTTTGAGGGTTGATTATGGCTTTTTCCATCGTGGGTTTAGGGGTGCGGGATAGTGTGACCCTGGACAATTTGTTTGAGCATAAAGTGATTGAACAAACCAATGCCACTACACCGATTAAGCCGGTGGGAGATCACACGCAACAGCAACGTCAGCCTTCGGCTGAAGCTGCTAAGGCCACTTCGGCTTATAAAAATGTTGCGCAACAAAAAGAGCCACAACCAGCGATTATTGCACGTCAGATTATGCGTTCGCCAGTGACCACTTTAACAGAATCCGCTAGTTTGTTAGAAGCCTGGAATTTATTTCGTGAAACTCGGTATCGACATATACCAATTGTCAATGTGCACGGCGTACTAACCGGTTTAGTCTCTGATCGTGATTTGTTGCGTTATGCGGCAACCAGCGGCCATGTGCCACCGTATGATGAAAATTCTGCTGAGGCAAAATTGTCCATCAGAGATTTAATGCGTACCCGCGTGCTTACCGCCAGCCCGGAAACTGAAATTCGTTTTATTGCGAGAGTGTTGATTGAGCAACGTATTGGTGTGATGCCTATCGTTAATGAACAATCCGAGCCTCTAGGTATGATTACACGTAGCGATATACTACGTACTATTATTCACCACTCTGAACTTGAACTTTGGGTTTAATTTAATTGCTGATATCTTGTTTGATTGTGTGTGAAATCTTAATCAAACAAGGCGAAATATATAATCATATGAATCCGTAAAGTAGAAAATAGAGCTTAATAATTCATTGGGCGGTCAGCCGCTTGTGTTGCTGAAATAGCAAGAGTTTGTAATCGCTGATTATTGCAAGACTCACCAGGTCATGTAAAAATAAGTCCCTTTCAGTTTTCAAATAACCAAGTGGCAACGAGGAAGCAGAAAATGCGGTTAATAAAGCGGATTTCATTAGTCTTCGCTATTATTTTTGCTTGCGCAGGTTGCGATCAAATAACTAAGCAAGTCGCTTCAAGTTCACTTGAGTTTAATCAAATTTATTCATTTGCTGGAGACCTATTTCGGCTGCACTATGTGTTCAATAAAGGTGCATTTTTAGGATTAGGCGACACCCTGAGCGAACAACAACGACACATAATTTTTATTGTTCTGGTGTCGATTGTTTTGCTGGCGGTATTGATTTATACGATTGCCAATCATGCGATGAATTTATCTGATGCTGTCGCATATTCGATTATTTTGGGCGGTGGGTTTAGCAATTTGTTTGATCGAGTTACGAATAATGGTGTTGTGATTGATTTTTTAAATATTGGTGTCGCGCAAGTGCGTACCGGTATTTTCAATCTAGCAGATGTCTTCATTATGGTAGGTGTGCTGTTGTTTCTGTTTAATACGCAAATTTTTCATTCTAAAAAAACTTGACAGATTTAACTATATGGCAATCCAATGTTATTGGAGTGTTTAGATGATCACTGTCGATAATAGTGGCTGCATAGGCTCAAAGGTTTCATGTCGCAGACGATTATTCGAAAATCGCGGGTTAGTTTTTTCATTATAGGTAAGCGCAATGGTAATCGAATTGGTCTATCTTGCAGACAAAGTCGAGGCTTTAAAAGTCATTGCCGCTTGGTATGAGGATGAGTGGGGCTATCTGCGTAACTATAGTGGTGCAGATAGTTATGAGTCACGATTACAAGAATATATGAATGTTGATGAAATTCCACTCATGGTGGTAGCGTTAAGCGGTGGTGCTTTTATTGGTGCAGCACAATTAAAACGACATGAAATGGATATTTATCCTCAATATGAATTCTGGTTGGGTGGCGTATATGTGGAAAAGTCGCGGCGAGGAAATGGTGTAGCAGCACAGATTGTTCAACAGATACTGCGTGAAGCCAAACGTTTCAATGTGAGCAATCTCTACCTTCAAACCGAACAGTTGGACGGTGGTTTGTATCGTCGATTAGGTTGGCAGCCGATTGAACAGGTGAGCTATCTAGAGCGGGACGTGTTAGTGATGCAGCGACCGGTATGAAAACAATCTAGTTTGATTAAAATGGCTCCGGTTTGGATACTGAAAATCCCTGAATATAATCAACGCCAATGGTTTGTAAGTGTTTGCGTGCCGCGCTGTCCTCGACAAACTCCGCAATGGTTTTTAACCCCATCACTTTTGCCACCTTGTGTATAGCTTCGACCATGGCATAATTAATTTCATTGGCCGCTATGTCACGAACAAACGAGCCATCGATTTTCACAAAATCGATGGGTAGGCGTTGTAAATAACTAAACGATGACATGCCACTACCAAAATCATCTAATGCAAAATGACATCCTATGCCCTTTAGTACGGAAATAAAACGCCGTGCGCGCAACCAGTTGGCAATTGCTGCCGTTTCGGTAATTTCAAAGCAAATTTGTTCTGCATCGATACCGCTTCTATCCAATTCATCGATAACAAAATCAAGAAATTTGTCTTCACCCACTGATAAGCCGGAAAGGTTAATTGTGACCATGTCGACTTCGGCGATGCATTCGGGATGTTCTTGTATGCGTTGAATCACATGTTTAATCATCCAGCGATCAATACTTGGCATAATGCCATAACGTTCAGCGGCAGGAATAAAGGCCATCGGTGGTAGCAATTCTGAATTGGTTTTCAAGCGAATGAGTAATTCATAAAATTGTTTATTTGTTGCTTTGTTGGAACCATCGGTTAGAACAATTTTTTGTTTGTAAATAACAAAATGATTGGATTCGAGTGCATCATTCAAGGTGGCAACTAGTTCCATTTCGCCGTGGCGTTGGGATACCTCGTTATCATTAAGCGCATGTAACCAAACTCGATTACGGCCTTTGTCTTTTGCGATATAACATGCGGAATCGGCTGCTGCGAGTACACTACTCATGGAGCGACTCGCGGAATTTATTTCCACGACGCCAATACTTGCGCCAATTTTGAAAGTGCGGTTTTTCCAGATGAAGCGGAAATTCTGAATGGTTCGTAATAAGTTTTCAGCAATTTGTGATGCCATGCTGGCGGGACAACCTTCAAGTAACAAACCAAACTCATCTCCACCCAATCGAGCTAAGCTATCAGATGCGCGAATGTCTTGTGAAATGAGTGCAGAAAGCTGTTTAAGTAATTCGTCGCCAGCAATGTGACCGCAGGTGTCATTGACGATTTTAAACTGGTCGAGGTCTATATATAATAAGCAATGATGTAGGCTTTCTTTCTGCGCTGAATTCACCAGATTTTGCAAAAGGGACTCGAATTCGCGACGATTGCGCAGCCCGGTGAGCGCGTCGTGACTGGCTTGCCATGATAGTTTTCGCGTCAGGCCTAAGGATTCCGTGATATCGCGGAATACAAAAATATAGCCCAATAATTTTTGACTATGGTTGAATAAAGGTGATACCGAGCCTTCGATAAAAAAGGTGTCGTTTCGCTGATTCTTTAGCTGGGTATTGCCGGGTAGCACTATGGCTTCACGGTCATGTGGAATGAAATGATTAAACTGTAGTGGATTACCGTTGTCATCACTTAAGTAAAATAGATGATCAATCTTGCTTGTTTGTTGTTTTGAAATAGATTGGGCGAGTAATTGCTGGGCTGCATGATTTAAAAAGCGCAAATTGAGTTGTGTGTCCGTGGTAACCACAGCGTCGCCAATTGCATATAATGTGATTTGCGCTAATTCTTTTTCGGTTAGTAAATCCTGTTCAATGCGATCGGTTCGACGTACCACAATAAGTGCGATGGAAATGCCTGCGAACATAATAATACAGTTAAGAATAAACATACTAATTCTTGCTTCGCTGTATTCAAATTTAGCGGATTCGAGAATACGATTGATAAACTGGTCTTGACTCTCCGATATACCTTCCAACAGCATAAGAATTGAAGATTCCAGTGGGGCGTTTTCTGTGAGTATAAGTTCATTTGCATTACTAGCTTGACCATCAATAATTCGTTCGACAAGTTTTTCTTGAACCGGTTGTGCCATACGAATTAACTCGAGAACACGATTGAAAGTGGCCTCTTCATCTTGATTTAAAGGCAGCGCTTCGAACTCCTCGCGTGCTTGCACGAATTCGCTTGCGAGGCTGCGGTAATGAATATACTCATCATCAATGTCGAATGGATCAGTCAGGATTCGTAATCGATACATACTCATGCTGCGTTCGCTAATGACATAGTACATACGATTGAGAATTTCTTTTTTCTGGCTATGAAACTCCGTTATGCGCTCCATTTTTTGTTTAAGTGCTGTCATTTTGTTCATGCTTAAGAGGCTAGTAGCCAACATAAACAGTAATAACAGAATAAATCCAACCGTGACCAACGCTTTAGCGTGGAGAGTTTTGCCTTCGGTGATGGGCGTTTGTCTAGTCATAGTGCGAAACGAATTAAGTGTCCCTACCTAATTTGTGTGAGCGGCACGTCTATTTGTTTATGGGTATCGGTATGTTTTTGAAATGCTTAATTGTTTGACCATAGGCGCGGTATTTACGCTGCTGCGTATAAGTTTGCGAGCTAGAGCAGTAGCTTGATACTTTGACGTCGTAGGCATGAAAAAGTATTACTTAGCAAGACTAGTGGCATATATTGATACTACTATACAATTACTGCGTCTATTATCTAGACTAAAGTACATAAAAACGATACTTTTAACGCATAAAGGAAATGGAAAAAGAGGAGTTAAAACATGAGCCAGACAACACAAATTATTCAGGCACTAAAAAAAGCCCTACGCGCCAAAGGCCTTACCTATGCACAAGTAGCAAAACAGCTGGATTTAAGTGAGGCCAGTATTAAGCGCTTATTCTCTGAACAGAGTTTTTCCCTGTCACGAGTTGAGCAAATTTTGCAACTATTGGATATGAGCTTTTTTGACCTGGTGAAGCTCACCAAAATGGCCAGTGATGAGCAGATTCGAACCTTGACATTGGAGCAAGAAGAAGCGCTTGCCAGTGACCCCTTGTTAGTAACTTACTTCTATTTACTAAACAATGGCTGGAAGGTGGAAGAGTTGTGCGAAACCTATGATATAGATCCGATTCAAACGACTAAGTTATTGACCACGTTGGATAAATTGAAATTGATTGAGCTATATCCGAATAATCGAGTACGTTTGCGTACGGCACGTTCTATTGCTTGGCGTAAAGGTGGTCCATTGCTCAAACTTTATGAGAAAAAAGTCAAAGTTGAATTTTTCCAGTCGGAATTTGCCGAGGAAAATGAACTAATGGAGTTTGATACTGCTGAATTATCTGACGCTTCGGCCAAAGTCATGCAGCGAAAAGTTGAAAAACTGCATATGGAATTTGATGAGCTAGCGGAAGCCGACATGTCTTTACCTTTGCACAAAAAACAGCGCTATGGTTTGATGGTCGCGATTCGACCATGGACTTATTCGTTAGTACCGGTAAAGAAAAAGATTAATGCACAGACTGAACTTTATGAAGGGCAAAATCAATCGGAAAAACCACTCTTAAGAAGTGTTCCGTCACCCGCTTAAGCCCTTAGCTTAGTTGTCGTAATCAGCCTAGTTTTCTCCTAGGCTGATTCGCCATCCAAAATCTTCATCAAATTCACACGAAAGCTCGGTTGGCGCCCCCCAAGAAACATCAATGAAATCAATTTCGTCAGATTCGGATACGCCGGCTTGCTCGCAAAGTTTTTTAAACTCTTGCCAAGTTATTTTTGTATTGTTGTCTGCCATTTCCATTATTCCAACTCCAGCTATAATAATTAAGCTTATGAATCCGGGGGATTATCGCATGAAGCTTACAAATAAAAAACGAAGTAAGTTTGTCAGTATTAACAATTCTATTTGTCCAGGATTAAGCAATCCTGAAAATGAGAGGGGTATTGTAAGTGCATGATTACATAAAATATATTGCCTTCACATGAGTGTTTCACAAGTATTTGTAATGAAATGAGTTTTCACCTGACCCGGTTAAACTCTGCTGCTACAATACGCCCCCTATGAACAATCTCAACCAGCTCAACACTCAGCAAAAAGCCGCCGTCAAATATCTGGATGGGCCGCTTTTAGTGCTGGCGGGCGCTGGCAGTGGTAAAACCCGGGTTATCACTCAGAAAATTGCCTATTTAATTGGCGAGTGCGATATCGCACCACGACACATTGTTGCTGTTACTTTCACCAATAAAGCGGCGCGTGAAATGCGCGAACGTGTCAGTTCAGTATTATCGAAAGGTCAGGGGCGAGGGCTAAGTATCTCTACCTTTCACACGCTGGGGCTTAAGATTCTGCGTCGTGAATATAAACACTGTGAACTACGCGCCAGTTTTTCGATTCTTGATGCCCAGGATAGTCTGAGTATTATCAAAGATGTCATGAAAGAACATTTCACGTTGGATCCTGATCAAGCACAGCAATTTCAATGGCGGGTTTCCAGCTGGAAAAATGCCTTTGTCTCATGGCAAGAGGCGCAATCCACGGCAGAAGATGAACTGCAAGCCCTAGCCGCACAAGTTTATCAACATTACCAGCGCCATTTGCGAGTGTATAACGCAGTGGATTTTGACGATTTGATTTTTTTACCTGTGCAATTATTTCAGCAGCAACCTGAAATTTTAGACCATTGGCAGGATCGAATTCGTTACATGCTGGTGGATGAGTATCAAGACACTAATACATCACAATACCGTTTAGTGAAATATTTAGTCGGTCTGCGTCAGGCCTTTACTGTGGTTGGTGATGACGATCAATCCATTTATGCCTGGCGTGGCGCGCAACCGGAAAACCTAGCGCTATTGAGCGAAGATTTCCCGCAGTTAAAATTAATAAAACTGGAACAGAATTATCGTTCCATGGGGCGTATTCTTAAAGCGGCCAATGCATTGATTGACAACAACCCGCATGTGTTTAGCAAGCAGTTGTGGAGTCAAATGGGCTATGGTGATCCAATTCGAGTCATGCGTTGTCGAGATGAGGCTCACGAAGTCGAACGCGTTGTCGGTGAAATTGTCAGTCATCGTTTTCGTACAGGTGCCCATTATGGTGACTACGCGATTCTTTATCGCGGCAATCATCAGTCGCGTTTATTTGAACGCGCCTTGCGGCAACAACGTGTGCCCTATTTTCTGTCGGGTGGTAATTCATTTTTTGAAAAAACCGAAGTTAAAGATATTCTTGCTTACTTGCGTTTATTGGTGAATACCGATGACGACATGGCATTCCTTCGCGTAGTGAATACTCCTCGGCGTGAAATCGGTGCGAGTACGCTAGAGCGTTTAGCTCAATATGCGGCTGAGCGTGAAACCAGTTTATACGAAGCCAGTTTTGAAATGGGATTGGCGCAATATTTAAATGCACGTACTTATGAGCGATTGAGCCGTTTTGCTCATTGGGTTTCGCGTACACGGGAAAATGCAGAGCGTGGCGACTTTTTGAAAATCATTCGTGAGTTGATTGGTGATATCAATTATCAGCAATGGTTGATTGATACTTGCAAAGACGTGCAAATGGCTGAACGACGCATGGAAAATGTCGAAGAATTATTGCAATGGATAGAGCGCATTTGTGAAAAAGCCGACGAAGACGAGCCCAAAACCTTGAGTGATGTGGTCTCGCATTTAAGTTTGATGAATATTTTGGAGCGCGGTGAAGAAGAAAATCAGGGGGATAGTGTAAATCTGATGACTTTGCACGCGGCCAAAGGCTTGGAATTTCCATTTGTATTTATTATTGGTATGGAAGAAGAATTGTTGCCGCATCGTACGAGTATTGAAGAAGATAATATCGAAGAGGAGCGGCGCTTAGCTTATGTGGGTATCACGCGGGCGCAACGACTATTATGGTTTTCTTTTGCAGCCAAGCGCACGCGATTTGGTGAAACGCAAGCCTGTGAGCCCAGCCGTTTTTTAACTGAGCTACCGGAAGATGATTTGGTTTGGGAAGGGCGTCAACAACAACAAGATCCGGAAGCCACTAAGCAGCGCGGGCAAGCTTATTTAGCAAATTTGCGTGGCATTCTTAATACCAATGAAGAGTCAGCTTAATCCGGTTCGGTTTTTTGGGGCTGCAACTACCAATAAAAATTTAGCATTACACCCGAGCCTGGGCCACGAAGGCTTAATTGAGAGCCATCCGGCGATATGCCCAACGTAAAACCGGTTTGTGCCAGCAGAAACAAATTTTCAGTTAATGGGTGTTCCAGACCGAAACCAGCACCTGGGGCAAAGTGAATATTCATGTTTTCAGATTTTTTGTCAGCGTTCTCAAACGTATTAAAAATCACCCAGGTGTCGAACCGAAATGTATAAAACCAACGTGTTGTACTAGGGTTAAGATAACGGCGAAAATCGATGAGTAAATTGGTCTGGTTGTATCCACCCGATTCTCCCTCATTATCAAAACGTTCCCCAAAAGCATAAACACGCGCAGACCACATTGAATGTTCGCTATATCGAAAATGCAAATACAAATCACCACTGCCGCCATTGCTTGCGCCAATACCGAAGCGCTTATATTCCTCCGCCCAAGTGTTTGTGGTGAATAGTAGTGAACCGATAAACGCGAAAATATATGTTAGATAGTTTTTGGTTTTCATGTTGTTCACCAGAAATAACTCATGCCAAGACGCCAGAAAGGATAGCGGTATGTGATGCGGGTGCTTTCAAAGTTTGCGACAAACTCTATTGCGCCTTCAATTGAAACATGATTGCTCAAGAGTCTTTCGATTCCGTATCGCGTGCTTATGTTTCTAAATGCGTAACCCGCTTTCGGCTCAAGATTAATAGTGTCAATCTTGAGTGCATGAACATTGCCTATTTGAGCAAAATGCTGGAATTTGCTGTTATTAAAATAGTAGCGTGTGGCGAGCCCAAGATCGAGCGTATTACTTTGTATGTCGTTGGATAATACGGTAAACAGAGACGGTAGTATCATCCAATTTTCAGTTAAGCGCCACTTTAATGATAAGGGGGTTCCATTAGACAGGAGAATGCCAAATGTTTTTGGCTCCTCTGCTAAGCTGTGATTTGAAAATACAAAAATAAATAAAAGTAGTATGTGCTTTAGCATCCGTGTTGTCGCTTTATTTTTGTTTGTGACTATTATATTCTACACAATATATAAAAAATAAACAGTGGAAGTTTAGTTTTGAATCGAACCAAATATAACAATATCCTGCTTTTACTGATTTCTATTCTTTGCAGTTCATGTGAGTATCGAGAGAACATAGAAAAAAGTGTTTTTACTCAAGCGTGTATGGCTGGTGCTGAGCCAATTATTTCGGTTGCCGACTTCAATGCCGATGGTATGGTGGATGGAGCGGATCTTGATGAGCTTGATTCCCAATTAAATTCAGATACTTTTCACACGTTGTATGACCGAAATATTGATGGAAAGATTGATTCCTCAGATAGGGATCTCGCTCAAGCCGATATAGGCTTGAGTTCCAGTGAATTGGATCGATCAATCGTAGGTTTATTCAAGAGCACACAATATCTGCAAGAGGTTTCGCGTCGTTATGAGCTTGGCGAATTAGGTTTTCATAAAGGAGCAGATTCAATCGCTGGGCATGGCGAACATTGGAATAATGATCGTGGTGGCGATTTGATTGAAAAGGGTGGTGAATTGGATTTTGAAGAAGCGATCGGTCTAAATGTGCCCTATGCGAGCGCTAAGGTTTGGGCCTTGTTCTGGGGATTAAAAGCTGAGCCTGTATTTGAAAATGGTGCGACGGACTATCCAGCGCCGGGCGGTGATTGGGAAACCCAGCAAGTGATTGCATTTTCTGATACGCCACCAAGCTTTACTGGGCATGAATCTGAAGTTTGGCATACCCATGCAGGTTTATGTAATGCTGCGCAGGAACGTAATGGTAACGTGATATCGAATTTTACTCAGCATGAAAGTTATGCTTCTTGTCAGGCGCGCGAAAGTGGTTTTCAAAACATTGGCGAAAAAATTCCTTGGGATAACATGTGGATGTTGCATGCCTGGATTTTTGTGCCGAACCCAAAAGGTTTGTTCGCTAACACGCATCCGTGTCTTGATCCGAATGCGCCTTCAGAAGATGAGCTCAATAAAGGAAAAACAATTCCAGAATTTTTTCAGCATCATCATTAGTTGATATGATGATGCGGTGAATGGCGATTTTGACTGGTAAAGCTTAGAACATTCTAACTGGTTTTTTTCCAAATTCCATAAATCGGTTTCAAGCTCAAGGCTATGCACAATAAAGCAAATCCGCTTTGAAACCAGCGCACGTCGGGTAGATGATGGTTGTGAAAAAATAAGGTGTAAAAGGCGCTGGTTAATAATAGCAAACTAATAATTTTCATGCCGCTGGGACGTAAACCCCAAAACCAAATTTGCGACCAACGAATGCCTATAAACGCGGAAATCCAACCGACGCCTATGCCGCTTAACACATCTAATGGCCAGTGCACCCCAAGTACGATGCGAGACATACCCGCGCCAATAAATAGCAAAACAGCCGCGATCCAGATCAATGGAGCGCGCATATATAATGCAATGACCGTAAAAATGA
>JAOUJM010000060.1 GCA_029883265.1 Gammaproteobacteria bacterium | reverse complement strand
AAAAGGTTACAGAATGAATTTAATATAAGAAATCTTTCGTATGGCGATGTATTCTTTCTTTCAGGCAAGCCTTGAGTACTAGACACTGAAAAGCGTTACAATAACGGGACTAAAATGGCCCGAAAGATTCTAAAGCGTTTAGCTTGGTGGAACGAATCGAAGCTACTCATTTGGTATTTAAGACTAAATCGTTTGGTAATGACCCTATTCGCCTAGGATTGATGGCATCAGCAACGACCGACTTAGAAAAAAAATATATTGAAGATTTTGTAACACAATCGACTGTCCTACACGCGTATCCAGCTTACCGCCGTTTTATACCTGGAAAGTGGGATCTACTGCGGCGGTTTTTATTTTTCGTCGGTGTAGGAAAAGTAATTTACTTCGATGACGACGTTAATGTCAAAGGTCCATCCTTTTCCGCCGGCGCTGGTCTTGATTTAGCAAAAGGCATAGTATTCAATATTGGATACCATGTTCAACAAAGCAAGATTACTGAATCACTAAGCTTCGATTCTAAAGGGCGGCCATTTTTTGGCGTTACATTAAACCGAGAATTCTGGAACATTGTAAAAGATTACTAGCTTTCACGTTTTTGCGGTCTGGCATAGTAGTGACAGGCTAAGCTCATCGCTCTTTGATCCTACCCACCACTTTCGGACACCCAGTTAAGGAGTTACTATTGCCTTAATTGGAGGGAAAGTTGGCAGAACAGAATACAAAACGAATTAATCGCCGACGCACAGAGACCTATCGGCGTGAAGCGTTGGCTTTGTCAGAGCGAATTGGTGTGACTAAAGCTGCGCAGCAAACAGGTTTAGCGGAGTTATTGATTTATGGCTGGTGTAAGGAGTACAGCGCCTTAAGCGATGAACAAAAGTGACGATCTTGCCAAAGAACACCAACGCCTGAAACGATCGCTCGCACAAAAGAAAGAGGAGCTTGCGATCATAGAAAAGGCGGTAACATATTTATGCTCTTTGGGTACTTCGCGAAGGAACTCAAGTGAAGCATGAGTTTATAAAATATCATTCAACGGAACTTCCGTGCGACACATGAGTCGAGCCTTAAGCATGTCTGCCAGTGGTTATTATAATTGGCTGAAATGAACGCCTCCCGATCGTGTGAGCCTGCGTCAGACGCGGGTTCAGTTGATCCGGGCAGCGTTTGAACAGAGTCGTCAGCGTAGCGGTTCACCGAATATTTGGCGTGATTTATTGGAAGCGGGCGATGTTTGCAATCCTAAAACGGTAGCCAATAGCATGCAGTGCCAAGGATTGCGAACGAAGGTTGCACGCAAGTTCAAAGCCACGACACACTTGAAGCACGATTTACCGGTTGCGCCTAATCGTCTGAAACAGGATTTCACCGCGAACACGATCAACCAAAAATAGGTGGGAGACATCCCCTATTTATGGGCGCAAGAGGGTTGGCTTTACTTGGTAACGATTATTGATTTGTATTCTCGTGCAGTGATTGGTTGGTCGATATCGAGGCGCGTCAATGCTGCATTGGTTTGTGATGTGTTAACCATGGCCTTATGGCGACGAGATTTTCCAACTCAGGTGGTGGTTCATAGTGATCGCCGTAGTCAATACTGCTCCAACGCCTACCAAAAACTGCTCAAGGACCATGCACGGATCTGCGCCGGGGGGTGCCAGGTAACTGGCATTCCAACCGTGACCGAAACACCTGAGTTAGCCGCTTCGCTAATTATAATGCGCAGTGCGATTTTCATTTCCTCTTTTTATCACCAACCCTGTTGTAATCAAGACTCCTAATACTACTGCGATGCAAATGAGGGCCCAATACAACTTGGGTTCCCATGCATATTCAAGTATTAGATTCCAATTATTATGAATTAGCTTGGCGAAATAAATAACAAAGGAACTTTTTGC
This sequence comes from Gammaproteobacteria bacterium, assembly GCA_029883265.1. GTDB lineage: Bacteria > Pseudomonadota > Gammaproteobacteria > S012-40 > S012-40 > JAOUJM01. The sequence continues at coordinate 19,515 of JAOUJM010000060.1, read as the reverse complement.
GACAAATGCGATGGCGGCAATGATACCAGGATTTAGACGATATTGAATATAGAGTAAACATATCATTGCTAATAAAAACATAACAATTGAAACAACGTTTTGCATATTCTTTGGCTCTAAAAATACTTTCTCCTCTAAACCTAAAAATACTAATCTGAAAAACAACCAAATTGAGTACGCAACCATAATCCATATCAACTTGTTAACCGTATCTTCAATTTTACAGTTCGAATAACCAAACCCTTCCGTTTTCTTTTCATCGTAGAGCAAAAATATTAGGCAGACCGAAAATGTAATCCATAATGTATGTATACCTGCGAGTGCGATAAAAAAAACAGGTATGAAATATAGAATGCCTACAACGCTTCTTCCAACTACAGGTCTATCGGATTCTGCGTTTAGCATTCTAGATAGTTCGATTTTCAATTTCTTAATGATGGCCTTACTTGACTCCCTTTCTTTATCATTCTCAATTACACGAATTGAACCTCCATAGTAGAAAATCAAGTGTATTGCGCAGGCTTTGAAAATTTGTTCGTTTATTTTTTTTTCACCTTCAGCTTCGAAAGCACAAGTGCTTGGCTTGTCGGTCTTATCTATTTCCAAAATGATGGCCTTCAAAATGTCAATTTCCTTTTTGGATATTTCGACTTCAAACGGTGCAAAATACGATTTACTTAAATCAGTGGACGTTATCAAACCAGCGATAAGGATGATGCAAATGACGTAGAGCCATCGAATAGAAGCTCTGGCTTTATGCTTGTCTATTGGTAGAAAAAAAACAAGTTTTCGAGGCTTTTTACCGTTTCGAGTGGCTACATAGTGAAAGTAATCCATTACTCGTACGGTAGGCTTGGCAATTGGCAAAATTACAAATACGAGGATAATGGGAGAAACAATTAAAAAATTGCCGTATACCCCTGCGTAAACGTCTAAAATAGCTCGATACCCATCCTGGACGACTATCGTAACCCATAGGGCAATGAAAGATAATACGGCAATTACCAATACTATATAAAGGTTGCGAATTCCCGGGTGAGTTTTTGTTCTATGATGTGATTTATCTATTGTCACGATGCTCGCCTCCTTGTATCGCTAACCTTCTCAAATGCATAACAAGATTAAGAATAAATAAAATCTTGGGTTTCTAGTGCCTTATTTACGAATTGCTGCTAGCGGAACCACATTATAAAAAAACATGCAGAAAATACCGAAACAATATTGTGTATTTTCTGTAAACGGACTTCAATCAACGTGCTTGGAAATCGGCAGCAGCTTCTCGATGTCCGATAAACTATCAGCCTTCGGTAAATCAGTAAATACCGTTTTAAAAAATTCAAACGGTTCAATCTCATTGGCTCTCGCGGTTTGAATGAGGCTGTAAATATTCGCACTCGCTTTCGCACCGCGTTGGCTGGTGGAGAACATCCAATTTTTTCTGCCAATGACAAAGGGTCTGATTGCATTCTCAGCACGATTGTTATCGATGGGAACAATCCCATGATCAAGAAACACGATCAGCTTTGGCCATTGTTTTAAGGTGTAGTGTATGGCTTGGCCAGTGAGTGTTTTTGGTGGTACTTGTTGACTGGATTTTTCCAGCCAGGTTTTGAATTGCTCGATGACGGGTTTTGAGTATTGTTGTCGTGCTTGATATTTTTGTTCGGGTGTTGCATTTTTAGTTTCTGTTTCGATGGCGTAGAGTTTTTTAATAAAAGCTAAACCTTGATGGGCTTTGCCGGTTTTGTTGTTGGCTTGTGCTTTAATCGCTTCTGTGAATTTACGCCGTGCATGCACCATGCAACCTGCGTGGATGATATTATTTTGTTGTGCGCCGGCATCATAACCGGCATAACCATCGGTCACAAGGATGCCTTTGAAATCTTCAAATAATTGTTTGGGCACTTCGCTGGATCGACTAGGATGATAGTCGTAGAGAATAATTATTTCTCCCGATTGACCTCCGACGCGTACCCACATATAGGATTGGCTTTGAGGTTTTTTGCCGGGTTCATTAAGGACTTGCACGGTCGTTTCATCGCAATGAATCAATGCGCCTTGGTTAAGTTTGTCATGCAATAGATTAATCAATGGTTGAATTAACTCACCGATCTTACACATCCAGTTGGCGAGTGTACCTCGATCAAATTCCACTTGTACACGTTTCCACATATCCGCTTGTCGATACAGGGGCAAAGCGTCAGCATATTTTGAAACAGCAATATGGGCTAACAGTCCAGGACTAGCTTGGCTTTTTGGAATCGGTTGTTTGGGTAGTGTCGCGGTTTTGATGGTTTGATCACAGCAAGGACAGGCATATTTTTTTCGAATATGTCGGATCACTTGGATCTTAGCGGGAATGATGTCGAGTTGTTCAGAGAAGGTTTCACCGATGGGTTTTAGAGTGTGACCATCATGAGGACACGTCTTTTCACTTTCATCAAGATCGTGAATGACCTCGATTCGAGGAAGTTCAGCTGGCAGCGGTTTGCGTCCGGGCTTTTTCCGTTGATGTGATTGGACGGTTGTTCCGGTCGATGTGTTATCCAACGTTTCTATGTCTAGTTGATCCGTCTCGGCTTCGTTGAATAAACCGAGCTGATCCGGTGAGGACTTTTCACTTTGACTGCCAAAGCGCTGATGTCGTGCGAGTCGGATTTGTTCAAGTAATTGGTCGATTTGGTTTTGTAGATGTGACTCACGCGATTGCTGCGAGCGAATAATCGTTTTCAGTGCTTCAATATCATTGGGTAAGTCATCGGTTTTGAGTTTCATGTTGTGGATTATAACACGGTTGTAAAATGCAATGACTGATGAGGTTTCATTTTTGATAGATCGAAACCATCAAGCAACCAGTTAATCGATTGCACGTCGAGTTCGATGACATCGGACTCCAGTTTCTTTGGCCACCTGAAGCGTTGTTTCTCCAAACGCTTATACCACAGCACAAAACCATTACGTTCCCAGATCAGCATTTTGATTTTATCGCGTTTCTTATTGCAGAACACAAACAAGTGACTGCTGAACGGGTCAAGTTGTAAAACGGCTTCGACTAAAACCGAGAGACCATTGATTGACTTTCGCATGTCAACAAATTCACGGCACAAGTAAATTCGCTCGATGGCGTCGCAAGGCCGCAATACATGTCTTATTGTATCGCGTTGATCAGCCATTGGAGGTCCGTTGTGTTGAGGTATTCGCAAAGTAGTTTACAGCCGTTTGGAAATTCAATGGTGAACTTGGAATCTATGCTAGGCTGCATATTTTTAACGACGCTGACTTGAGCAAAACTGACGATTGGTGTTTTCGCTGCAAGTATGCCTTGCTTGGTGAGAACCGACCGCCAGCGGTACAAAGCATGTGGATCGAGTTGATGCTCCCTGGCATAAGCGGCTGACGACAAATCACCGGCATCGATTTGTTTGAGATGATCGAGCCAGTAGCGTTGTTTTTCAGTGAGGACTTTTTCCATGGTCGTTCCTTTGCATAAAGAATGGAACGATAGGGAAATTAGTCTAGGATTACTAGACGTCGTTAACTAGGCGCTTACTATTTTCTGTGACAAATAATCAGAATTGTGTTTTGAAAGTAAGAAATATACTAACTAAGATATTCAGGTGAATACTAAGCTATTAGGGATTGGTATGGCAAAGTTTACTATGGTAGATCTTCGGACATTACCAGCACGCTACAAGCACGATTACACCGCGATGACCATATGCAAAAATTTGATAGACTTAATTGAATTTGCGTGTGAGGGTTCCTTAGACAATTTCAAAGACGCCCTTAGAGAAAAAATTGGTAAAAATAATGATGACGCAGATGCATTCATGAATCGATTCAGCCAACAGCTTAGAGAAGAAAACCGAAGGTTGACAGCTGAGCTAAGTAGAAAAATTTGTCACTATTTACAACTACCCAACGAGGCACTTCTTAGTCATCGGGTAGAAAAAGAAGTTGCATATGTTTTTGTGCAATGCAAGCCAAGACATACAAATATGCTATTCGAAAAACTGACGAATATGTGTAAGGAAAATCGTAGTAGTATTGTAGACGAAGTTTCTATCGTTTCAGGCGATGCTGATATTTTTCTTAGATTGTTTGGTACACGGCGAAAAATAAAAGAGTATTTAACAAAAATAATCGCGAATGAAGACATGCCGATTGAAAAAACATATACGCATTTCTCTTTTGAAGACGAAGTCTATATGCGATATCCAGTTGCGACGCATCGAAACTGGGTCGGCGCAAAGCCCTATTGGATACCAGACGGATGGCAAATAAGGATGAAGGAAAATAAATTATCGGAACTAGTTTCGACATGATCGGTATTTCTCCCTTATCTAGAAGACGTATCACATTGATCCTCCCCACCACTTTCGGACGCCCAGTTAAGGAGTTAATATAGCCTTAATTGGAGGAAATGATCTTACCCAATAACCTCGGACACCTAATTGAGTTGGGGAAGATCAGAATCATCCATTTTGAAGTTTGCACAACATTGCACTACGAACATGATCAGTGGAGGAATCGAATGGATAACAGAAATACATTTACCACCTATGAATCATTCTTGGTGCAATATTCAGAAGTCATCGAGTTACCAGATGAACTGTACGATCAATGCGAGACGAGATTTACAGAGGTAAAATCCGAGACTACGGATGACGATTAAACATCAATTCACTTGTATAGTATTTAGAAATTGTTCCTAATTTGATATTTTCTATTGATACAATATTGTGTGAGAGTTAGATGAAGCTACATATGACAACTAACAATGAAGATTTTGACGAGCCATTCCTGATCGAATTTTCCGAGGCGATTCCTGTAGAGGAGGAGTCGAGCAATACCAGGTACACCAAAGTAGACGCAGAGACGACAGATGATGACTGAGGAAAATATTCCTTTCTTGGCTATATTTCAACAACCTATACCGAGTTCCGTTGCTGACGAGGATATGACAAGAAAGACCGATGTGTTACAAGAAACGACAGATGACGATTGATGGAGGGAGCAGTACTCATCATCAGCACAGCGCTGGACACTGCCACAGATGCTGTTGAAGAGGAACTGACTCGACGCAAAGTCCCTGTCGTCCGGTTTAATTCAGAGAAGTACCCATTCGGGTCCAACTTGACATACAAAATAAGTAAACAAAAGCTGCCGATTCTAGGCATAGATGATCAACGAGAATTCCGCAGTATTTGGTATCGACGAGTTCGGCCACCCACACATCCGAATAATATGCATGAGGGGCATTTTGCTTTTGCAGAAAAAGAATCACGGTATGCACTTATTGGCAGCATCTTGGCGCTCTCCAACACACTACCAACAATGAGTTGTCCGTCGTCAGTATGGGCAGCGGAGCATAAGCCGTATCAATTAGCCATCGCGAACCAATGTGGGCTTACCATTCCCCACACGTTGATCAGCAACTTGCCTTCGGAAGCCGAGAATTTCTTTAATCAACACAGCCCGAATGTCGTTGCAAAACCTGTACGTACTGGTTATCTCAAGGACGCCGATGGCCCAAAGGCTATATATACATCCAAAGTTGAAGAAGTACACATTAGGCAAATTAAGAGACTTTCAGTTGCCCCGGTGATGTTTCAGACACTGATACAGAAGCAATCGGACATACGAGTTACAATCGTGGGAGAAAAGGTGTTTTGTGCGGAGATTCTTTCGCAAACTGATGATGACGCTAGGGTAGATTGGCGACGAACGAGCAACCCCAATCTTCCACACAAGCATCACGAATTGCCCGATACAGTCAAAATCCGTCTTCTCGACTACATGAAGCGCCTTGGCCTCGTATATGGTGCAATTGATCTCATTCTTGATAGAACAGGTAATTACTACTTCCTTGAAGTTAATCCAGGCGGGCAGTGGCTATGGCTCGATAGAATTCTAAACATTGGCATAACGCAAAGTATTGCAGACTGGCTGGAAACTGGGGGTAGTTCGCAGTGAATTTGAAGAAGGCGTTTTGTCGTTGGTTCTTCTTCATTGTTGATTGCGTATGGCCAATCGTCACACCGGTTTCTAAGGAGGATAGAGTAAAACAACAACGTGCGGATGAATTGAGGCTCCAGAAGGATATCGAAGCCATTGAAACCCTTCGCGGACAGTCTGTTGGAGCAGTAAAGAAAGCACGTAAAGATGTTCTCGGTGCGTTGGAGAAAGAGAAAGAGCGAATCCACACAGTGGAAAGCAAGCTTGGGATGCTAATCGCACTAGCTGCCCTTTCTGCGACTTTGGTACTTTCGGTAAATGGCGGTGGGGGCCGCGATGTACATTGGACGATTCTACTCACAACAGGTTACTGTCTACTGCAGCTGATTCGAATTCTATTCGCAACGCTGCATGGTCTGCGTAGACGCAGTTTCTCGGTGTTGTCGATCGCCGATCTCTCTCCTACGTGGGTCGGCACGGAGACAGAGCACTTAACTGAGATCGTCCAACGTGAAATCAATCATAGTCACGAGCACCAGCGTATAGGAAACGAGAAAGTTACTACTCTCGATATAGCCCACATCGCGCTCCGTAATTTTCTCATTGGCCTTTTTGCACTATTCGTTGCGCTGATAACGTTTCCACCTGTTAAAGAAAGCATCGAGCGGAACGTCGAACGAGTGATCGAGGAAATAGAACGTCATCCACACATTTTGAATTACTTGCAAGGACCACAAGGCGAAGTTGGTCCTCAAGGGATTCAAGGGCTGCCAGGAAAAACAGGTTCACGTGGGCCTGAAGGGCCAGCGGAACCACCTGGCCTTTCCTTCGTGCAATAAAGTGTGCGTTAGTAGCCCATGCACGGATCTGTACGGGGGGTGCCAGGTAACTGGCATTCCTACCGTGACCACATTGATGTTTCATTAGTTTGCCTTGTCCGTGAGTCCCACACGGAATAAAATGGCAATGATGAAAATATCAAAAGAAGTTGTTCTTGGGCAATTTACGATAAACCAGTTGATTTTCAATCCCGAAAGCGAAACCGGTAAGCCACAACTTTTTCTAGGAACAGATCAACATTCTGGGAATCGAGTGCTCATCAAAAAGTGGCTCGTTAAGCATGGGAAAGTCAAACTTGATCTTTCTCATATTTGGCGCAATGAAATCAAAGTTTTGCACCAAATAAACGCGCTACCCGATGGACGTACTTACTTAAGTTCGTTTCTCAATGCAGGTGATGATTCAGAAGCCTACTACATTGTTATTGACGCAAGCGAACAATGCCCACTTCCCGTATTTAATGATGATTACTTGTCTGCGGTCTGTCAGTTACCACGGATCGTATTCTGGAAGAATGTTTTACGATTGGCCCGCGGTCTCGAAATTCTACACGCTCGCGGCATCCTTCACAGAAACTTAGATGAATGGTCAATTTTGACAAATTTGAATAGTACTCCTGATTTTGTACTGAGTGGTTTCGAATGGAGTATTCGTATACGTGGAAACGAAATGCCAACTCGCTTGGCTAGTCCAGTCGACACCACATCAACAGGGCTAACATTTCATAGTGATTGGAAGGCACTCATCCTACTTGTGATGAAGTTGTTACAGTTCGATGCCGAGCAGAGGAGAAGTAATACCGATCAAAACAATGATCTAGTTACATTACATGCTGCGGAGATCAATTTTTTGCGACGATACTATTTATTAACAAGAGATCCATCCTATGGATTCGCAAACAGCAATATTATTTCAGACTTGGAAAAAATCATCGAGCGTTTTGAAAAGCAAGAAAATTCTAAGCGAAAAGTACTGGTTCTATTCTGCGGTAATGAACCTGTGGTGGACCCCTCCAGCAATGAAGACCGCTCTTTTTATAACTTAACACTATCAGAAATTGATGAAGATCTTCGATATGGATCGATTCGTAAACTTAGTCAACAGAAACTTAGCGATATCAAATATCTATTAGTTGGCGAGGAATATACCTATGGGTTAAAACGTGTAGGCGTAGGTCGACCTTGGGCATTCGCAGCCATTGATTGCATAAATTTGCGAGACCAATGTAACCTCACTCGGTTTACTCAGGCTAGAGTGGATCTCGCATCGTACGATCTAAAATTGTATCCCAAGCAAAGTCTCACATCGAGCTTCAAACCAAAAAATAGCTATATACAGTGGGACGAGGCACTTGAGGAGACGGAGCCGAAAACATTCTCTGATGCAGCAACCAGTCAACGCTATGACTCTCTGTTGTTTCTCTATTTTATTGACTGTCTATACCGAGAAGCTGAAACCTGGCGCGTAAGAATCACGGACAAGAAACCGCGAGATGATGCCGGCTTTACTTATTCAGTTGTACTTGACATCGAAGACGATCGTGAAGAATTAGCAACAAAGCTTAAAATTTTTAGCAGTGATCCCGAGAATAATCGCTTTTATGATGCAATTAAAAAAAACCTAGATATTAATATTAGGACATGGCAGGTAGAAGAGAGTAATACCCCTTACCGAGATAGCACCAAGGATTCTTGGCAGTATGTGAAAATAAATAGAAATACGACAAGGTATTTCTTTCACGGCAAGGAATCTTTTGATATTGGCCAAACACTTAAAATTACAAAAGAGAACAACATTGAATCCATACGCCGAAACGCTGTATTTTTGCACCAGCTGAAAAGGAACTTGACGCTTGTAGAGTTGTTAACTGCACCAGTTAAACACATACAAGATAGCCATGAAGCAAAGCCAACATTCAGTGGCCACCTCGATAAATCAAAAAGAGTTGCTCTAGAGAATATTACTAGAAAAAGGCCTATCTTCGCTCTACAGGGACCACCCGGTGTAGGAAAGACCTATCTGGTTACTGAGCTATGTAAACAACGTCTCACGACGGATGCGATGACCCGTATTTTAGTGACCGCACAGGGCCACGATACTCTGAATGACTTAATGAAAAAACTCGGTAAAGAGTTAGCGCAGTGGGTAGAAGATGAAGCACGCCTAGTTATTCGTACACGTCAATATGATATAGATGCCGATGAAGGCGGTGTTTTTCATATTAATAACCAGGCCAAACAATTATTATCGAGTGTAGTTTCAAGTGAGCTATACAAGAATGCACCAGCTGGACTTAAGGATAACATCTCACAGCTTCAGAACACGGTGAACAATATTAAAACGAATCAGAGTTTACCTCGAGCGTTTCAGCGTTTGTTGCTGGCTTCTGCCAATCTGGTTTTTTCGACCACCGGTTCGCGAGAGTTAAAACAGTTAGTAGATAGCAATACGGTTTTTGATTGGACGATTGTTGAAGAAGCGGGACGGGCGACTGGGCTTGAGCTGCTACCGCCCTTACTTTTGTCTAACCGAAAATTACTCATAGGCGATCCAAATCAATTACCACCATTTGGTGAGGAAAAAATTCGTAGGATCTTGGGCAGTCCCAATGACCTTCAGGAAGCGTTTAACATTGCCTACAAGTGGATGAAGACCTATGGTCGCGATCTATCATTTGACAACGTGTTTAAAAGACTTCAGGACAGCAATACCCTAGACAGCTATATTGAATCGGTCAACAAAACGTTGCTTTTGTTTAAAGCGCTTCATCGTGATATTAGTGAGTCACAGCAAGGTAACGAGGGCGCATTTACCCTGAATGAACAATATCGAATGCATCCTAAGTTGTGTCAGCTCGTATCCGATCTTTTTTATCCATCAACACCACTCGAAACGAATGAGACAGCGAGCCAGGAATTGCAGGATGGGCAACTTAGGCCTTTTACTTTTGAAAATCGCCAGATTATTCCGGCTTCTCCGCACGTACTAATTGATCTTCCAAAGAGTCATGCTAATAATGTAGGTTTTCGGGAGAAGGGAAACGCCCTTGAAAACCATAAGGAGGCGGATGTAGTCATAGAAGTACTCAGACAAATCCGTGCCAAACAGCAGGTATCAGTTCCCCCTAGTATTGCTATTCTCACACCTTATAATGCACAAGTAAAATTGCTATCCAGTCGTATCAACTCATTGAGATCTTGTGACTTATCACATTTAGATCAGTTTTCAGTAAACGGAAAACTTGTTCATACCATTGACTCGTTTCAAGGAAATGAAGCCGATATTGTTATCGCCTCACTCGTGCGCAACAACAGTCGAGGATTCGGTACTGCTGGATTAGGCATTGTTGGTGATGCACGTAGAATGAACGTGTTGTTAAGTCGTGCGCGATGGCAACTGGTTGTAGTGAGTAGTCTTGGCTTTCTAAAAAATCGTTTTGCAACGAGAGGCAAGGAAAATAAAATCGAAGAGCTCGCATTTTTGGATAGATTGATTAGCATGTACGAAGCGAATACCCGTCGAGAAAATGGAATTTCAATTGTCAAATACAAACAATTTGTGAAAATGACGAAACTGAAACACGATGATTAATCATTATGATATTTTGGTTCCTATATACCGCGTCAATGCAAGAATTCTCATTGATAAGGGATTACCATGGACAGAGATCGAACACCTCTTGCTCTTTGCGCTTTGCCAAAAAAGTTGGGACTCATCAGCATTGGCTATTCATGGTGGACTACCACGAACACTGGTGCTGGAAGTGATTGTGCGTTTTATGCAAAGAGGGTGGGTCTCAATGTCACTCACTGAATCCGCTGCGATGTTTGAGGCGACCAATGAAGGAAAAACCGTTGTTAATTACGAAGTCCTACCTCATATTGAAAAAAAGGTAGCGCTCAATATAGACTACATCATTGATCGAGTGACCGGCTCAGTCTTCAGCACCAAAGGGGTCAGTATTTTAAGAGAGCGAGAAGCGACTGAGCTGAGCGCTGCTAGTAATGAGATGATCGGTGAACTTGCGCCAACCATTGATACAACTAAGCACAGACAGTTTCCTTCCTTGCTTGTTCAATTACAAGAAATCGCACAGAATCCTGACATTATTCGTCCTGACTCAATATTTGAATCAATTTCAGATGAGCGTCCTGCTTACAGAGCGGGAAGCTATCTGGGATTGTCTTATGATGATGAAAAAATATATGGCCTGCCAAGAGTGGGCGCAGACAAGCTGCACAATCTCATCAGAACCCTAATCAATACCAAAAAAATCTCGAAGAAAACGGTACACACTACCCGGATTCAGGTTGATAGTCCAAAAGACGACTATCTTTCAGAATTGCACACGATTGATTTTGATTTTCAACAGGATTTATTTTTTAGTTACGACCAGCATAAAAAACTGTTGAAAAAAATATTTGCTACGGCAGCAACCCATATCGTGATCTACTCTACTTTTCTTAAGTGTGACAATGCTGAACAATGGTTGGCTGATATGCGTGATGCAACGCTACGAGGTGTATCAATCGATTTATTATGGGATCTAGAAGAGGGGTCACTCCATGAATACAATAACTTTTCGAAAAAAATCGACGACGCAGGACTATCTCCTTGGGTAACGCTCCATAAGTTACGTATGGGTTCACATGCAAAACTTATATTATTCGATACAGTTGAAAAAGAAATTCAAGTGATTTTAGGTTCTTGCAACTGGTTATCAAACCCGTTCAAAGATAAGGGCGCTGAGGCTTCTATACGACTGAGGACGCCTACAATCGTACGCGAGTGTATAGCAGCACTGGAAAAATTATTACCGTCTAGAACGTACTCAAAAGCTATTCAATCGCGCCTAGGAGGATTGATAAAACGCCTGAACTCCGAAGGAGAAGGTTTACGAAAATCTACAACCGCGAATACTATAAAAGCACGTATTCTATTTACAGGTGATCATGACCGGGTAATTCAGGAAGCGTGTCGTAACAAGCCGAATTATCTGTATGTTGCTAGTCACATGGCTGGTAACTCGATGGAAAGTCAAATTCTTGAACCGTTTAATTCGTTAGCCCGCAAAGATAATGTTGAGTGTAAAGTGCATTATTCTAAGCTAAGTAATACAAGTCTAATGAACGAGTCGCTACTCCGCCGTTTAAAAAAAGATTATGCATCTATTACTATTGAACAATTGGGAGCTCACGGGAAGATCATGTGTTGGGATGACGATTTCGCGGTGATCACCAGTCTAAACTGGCTTTCAAAAGATGATGGTGGCCCGAATCGTTATGGCGAGATTGGTGTTTACATAGAAGGTAAAGATCTTGGAAAGCATGTTTGGACTCAGTACGTGAACACCGTAAGCATTAAAAATCGTAAAAAATATCAATCTCGTTCAGTCGCACTGAATACGGAATAGGTATTTAGAGACGGTTAGTGAATAGAGGCCGCAGGATTAGGCATATTTGTATCTGCCTAATCCTGCTGAAATGATCCGACGATGGTTTCTAACTAGTCATCTCGATCCATAATCATTTCCAAATATTCCATCATTTCCTCTTCCGGGTCTAATTCGTGATTCGATTCGGTAGGCCGATTGTTACGAAGAAACGCAAGTCGCCCCACATCCTCTTCAGTAGGATTTTTTCTTAAACGAATTTGGGTGCTTCGAATTTCTTCCATCCGTGCAAGTAATTGCTCCTGCGACTCTCCTAGTCGATAACCACCGATTTGGTTGAGAAATAAATATTTTGGCCGTATGAAAACGGATTGATACTTCTCGAATTCACTCGTTAGTTGATTGTATTCCGTTAGTGAAACACCATCAATAGAACCCATATAGGAGTAACCATCGTCTTGGTAAATATCAACACTTAGATTGTCTCGACTATTCACAAACACACTCTCTTCAATGATCACATTAATCTCATTAACTAGTCCAATATCTTCTATAATTCGTCGAGCAAGAAATCGATGTTGATTATCTGTTTTATGGAATGCAACAAACCAATTATCCAGATGTAACACTTCGGTATCTAGTAAATGGTAGTCAAATAAAAAGCTTCGAATTGCGCCGATAGTCGGACGGCTCACATTGCAATAACTATTCAAGAATTTTAGACGTTTCTGGTCATTTCCCTGTAATGACTTTTCGAGCGCATCAATATTGTTCCACTGAGATTGTTCGTGATGCAATGCTTCAGGGGAGCAGACGACATAAATAATGTCCTGGGATTCGACATTAACTTCAGCCCAAAAAAAGCTTAGATCGATGGACGCAGCGACAGACTCCATCTTGTACTTGGTCAGATCGATAAAAGCACTTATTGCTTCAACTCGATTGTTAAAAAACCAGGACCTAAAATTATCATCTGTTCGTTTGAATTCCATCAGTGTCCATGGTTTGTCCCGACACAATGTCTTTTTCTCGCGCGCTATCAAATTGTTCCATGTATCCATTCCAACCATTTTGGCTAGTAGTTCTTGAACCTTGGAGTATTTAATAGTCGTGTCTGATGTTACCTGACGAAGAGCTGATTTACATTTCGGTATGATAGACTTCAAGGAAATTAAACGCTGCTGACATTCCCGTTCAATGTGAACGTGGCTTGTATTGGTAAAAGCGATCTCCACATTACTCCATCCTGGCAAGTTTCTCAAATATTTAGAAGATCTATTCATATCTGAAACACCTTGAACTTTCTTTAGCGTATTCAAAATACGATTAGTCGGATCTGTAGGAATTTGAGTAAAGCGAACCTTTACGATAGAAATAACACCACCTTCGCTCGTAAAGAAGTCAATTCCGCCAATTTCACTTAGTGAAATCAAGTCAATATTGCATTTGGCATCTTTGACGATTGTCAAAACTTCAAAAATAGCATGGGCTAATGTTGGTTGTGTGGCTATGGGGTATTCATATTGACATTCATTAGCTTTCTCAAGAAAATCATCGGACATATAAATAGCATGCCACTCATCATTATCTTGTTGATTGACTAGAGAAAGTAGGTAGTCAAGGTCATGATAATTCAGTTGCTCTTTCAGTGCCTCAAAGATCTGACTTTCAGAAATGGACGAGTTTTGAAACTGGCCTAACAAAGGCACTAGACGCTGGCTTAACTGCCTAAAAAAAGAATCATAAGAATGGGTTGATAATAATCGATAGTGGATCATAGTCATCTCCAGATACGTACTTGCAGATAAGTTGGTATGTGCATTGCCAACCCTGCATGATTTTACTGGGAAGACTAAGTGCTAGAGTGAAAAGATCTGATTTCGCCAAACCAAATTGGTGCACATTGCTGGTAACAGATGACCGACTTTGATATTAAACAGGCATCAAGAAGCTGTCAACATCCCATCTAATTGTCTTCCTCATTTGTCCAGATTGGGGTTGCTTGCCATAAGCGGATGCGCTTGAAATCGTAGGCTGCAGAGGATCCATCAATGCAAACAACATTTCTTATATTTCTTGCCACTCCCACAAGGGCATGGATCATTTCGACCTACCCGTGGCTCACTGCGGCGAAGTGGTTGTGACGAGTTGAGTAGTTCAGCTCGTTGGTTTAGCCAAAAAGCATGAATTTCCCGAACATTCGGTGCGATGGCCTTTTGAATATTCTCTGTTTCTGGGTCACCAAAGTCGTGGCCACGCCAGTCGGTTGCGCTAGTAAAGGCAAGAATAGGGATTAACAAAATATGCATTTCTTGTCCACCATTCTGCCATTCGTGAGATGCTAGATTTCTGCCCCTTAAATATCCTTCGCACCACTCGTCGACAATCATCGTTGTCTGACCATCAACATCGCGCTCAAAAAACAGCGGTTCAAATTGTGCTGGGTTTTCCATTAGTAGGTCAGCAATGCTATTCATATAGCGAATCAATAAAGACATGACGGTTTCAAATTGTCTTTCACTCTCCCAGTCGGGTTCATAATCACCCCAAACAGCAGGTAACCATTGGGAGGGTGAAATCATGACGGGCCCGCTCACGATGGCAGTAAAAAACCCATCTAATTCGGAAAGATCAATGATGCCTTCATCTTTACCGTCGGTATTCTCGTTTTCGTCGATGCGCTGTAATAAAAATTGATCGAGTAATTGCATCTCGGTATCGGCCAGTTCTTGATTGGGGTCTGTTTGAAATAATTCCTCTTCGGGTGAACCCACGAACGCGTGAATACCATCTTCTTCAAGTGCAGAAAAAAACGCGGCTAAGGCTTCTTCATCAGTTTTAAATTGGTCATTCCAGACGGTTGAGTTTTCATATTGATCCACAACTTCAAGTAACCAGTCGTCATCACCGCCCGTGTAGATCTCAACGCTAACCGTTTCACCATCGCGGGTGACGGATTGAGATAAAGGTGACAAGATTAATTCATCGTCTTCTAACATGGCTTTGTTACTCGCTAGTTGCAGTTGGTGATATGCTTGATGTGTGCATAGTCTACCTTAAGTAACGGGTTTTGGCTTTTTTTTCAATATGGCATGCTGTTTTTTAAGCGTCGCAATTTCCTGGTTGAGTTGCTGATTACTCGACGCTGTTTCGTTCGTGAGTAACTGGAGTCGCTCATTGTCATTAATGATTTTTTGATTCTCTAATTGCAATGCCTGAACAAGATCCTTCTGCGCAATGATATCACCTTGTGCTATCACCAGTTGATCGTGCAGACTTTCTTTTTCTCCACGCAAGTCGTCAATGATTTTGACTTTAGTCTCCATTTGCTCGGACGTTTTCTTCAGAGTCTGATTAAGTTCATCCACATAAGCCTGGCGACCGATGACCTCGGTGCGCAGTTCCTCTAAACGCGCAGTGAGTGTACTCACTTCCTGGGCCTTGGCCCGCTTAACCGAGGCCAGTTCATTCTCGGTGGCAGTGTTTCGATCTTTCAGTACATTAATGGTTTCAGCACTTTGTTTGGCAATTTCCGCCTTGCTTTGTTTTAAGGTATTTATCACTGTCTGAGCACTTTCCAGTTCACCATTTTTGTGCTCAATAATGGTCCGTAAATCCTGATTCTTTTTTTCAGTCGCCTCGAGTTGTTGAATCAGTTGGGTCACTTCAGCTTCCATTTCCTGCCGCGCCTGTTGAAATTGTTCGATCCTGCTTTCCAGTTCTGTTTGCTCGGCTTTGATCGCAGCGATGTCTTCTTGATACTGATCGCGCTCGGCCGAGCGTTCGATTTCGATTTCATCGAGCTGTTGTTCAAACGGTTTGAGAATTTCATTGTAAAGATCAGAAGCTGCGGCAGAAATCGGGTCCGGCAAACGTTTCCGGTCCGGATACACCTTGGCGAGTTCATCCATCCGGATTTCATCCAACAGACGCTTTAGTCGGGGGATTGAGCCGAGTTTCCGATCCAGACCATTCAATTTGCCCACTTCTTCCAGCATCCGATGCAAGCCCGGCGGCGGTTTTCCTTGGGATCGGTAATTCTCCAAGACGGTTTTGACATCCTGTTTTTCCAAGGTAATCAGCTGGCTCATGGGTATGCGGGCCTCCAAGGTGGGCGAGGGCAGTGAATAGTGGATTTACTCGCAGTTTAGCATGCGTCTCGAAACATAACAATATAACGGCATAACGATATATAGTTATGTTTACGGGCGCGTAATTGAGGCAATATCAAGGGGGGTACGGCAAAACAATGGTTTCAACAATAACCATTGTTGAAAGCTAGACAAATCTAGAAGGGTAGGCTAGTCTTATTACCGGGATTTGGGGTTTATAGTGCGTTTTGGTTTAACGCCCGCTTTGTGGGATTTTCATTAAAAAGGGTTTGTTGTTTTTTAGTGAATCGATACAGGGCGCGAAATGGTTTCCTAAATAGTGCTTTTACATCAATGTGTTCGATAAGCGGTGGCTGGATTTAACGTGAATCGTGGCCACCACACTCAAGCACATGTTTCATTACTAATTATAAAGTATGTCCATTAATATTCAAAAAAGCCTACCCAGTACGGCCATTCACGCCTTGGATCAACTTGTCCAAGCCGCGTTTGCCCAAGCTTCCCAACAGCCGGTGGTGGCCACCACCGATGAGATTGATCGTGCGCTTCAAGCACCGAGTGAACTCGATGAAAAAAATGCCGAGTATTTTCGTAAAAAGGCTTATGCCGAAAATACTTATAAATCGTTTAAAAGTGATTTGCTCGATTTCGTCAGCTGGTCAAGAATGGAATGCCCCTTTCCTACTACGTCGGCGATGGTGATTCAGTATCTGACGGATCTTGCCAATAAAGAACGTCCGCAGATCAAAGAAAAGGTGAATATGAAGCCGGTGGATAAGTTGTATGCGCCCACAACCATTGAACATCGGCTGCATGCGCTGTCTTGGTTGCATCGACTACAGAATTGGGTTGATCCGACGGATCATGTCGATGTGAAAGCCATTATGCGCGGTATTAAACGCGATCGTGCGGATTGCCAGTGGACCGGCACACAGGCACCGGCATTCGATGTTAAACAAATTAAAAAAATCGTTGAGACAATGGACAAGGCCATTGCAGAGACCGAAGGCTTGATCAATGATCACAATGCGGAATTGGCGAGCCTGTCACAACGTCGTGCACTGTTAGGAGGACAGTTACAGGGCGGTCGTAAACTTCGAAACGATATCATCCGCAAACAAGAAAAAAAGAATTTGGAGCGAAAACTTATTTTGCGGGACAAGGCTTATTTCCTGACGGCATTGTTTGGTGCATTTCGACAATCGGAGGCCTGTCGCTTGCGCTATGATCAGTTGGAACGGCGTGACAACGCCATCATACTGAGCATGGGTGTGATTAAAAACGATCAGATGAACACGCGGAAAAAATACAGTGTGTTACCCACCATGTCGAATAGTCCGATTTGCCCAGTCACCGCATTAGGCAATTGGTGCGCGGAAGCAGAAATTGACAGTGGCTTTTTGTTTCGAGGGTTTAATCGCCATGGTGAATTTGCAATGAAAAAAATCAAAGATAAGCACGGTGTGGTGGTTGAGGAGTTGATTCAGCCGATCTCGCATACCACGGCGAATAATATTGTGAAGAAGTGGTGTGAAAAAGCAGAGCTTCCCAGTGCTAAACTTTATTCAGGACATTCGTTGCGAGCCACTTTTATTACCATCGCGAGAAATGCCGGTGTGCTGGATAGTCAGATTATTCGACAGACCCATCACAAGAATACGGATATGCTCAATACTTATGATCGGGCTGAGCAAGCTTTGTCTGCGAGTCCGGTGTTTGGGTTTGCGGATGCAGTTAGCTGATTCTGTGTTATTGAAAGTTTTGTGAAAATCTATTTCGTTTCTTGTTGATCAAAATATTCAACCCATTCTTGTATTTCTAATGGACTAAAGCTCGTTGCCTGCAAATTAAATCTATTACCGGCCCCAATAAATAGTCCTTCGCCATAACTGAGTCGACCAGAACCCGCTATTCCTAACCCTAGCGTGGTAGCATTAGCATCAATTGCTGCCCCCACATTAAAAAATTGTCCAACAAGAGTGAATGTGTTTTCAATGCTTAGTCCTGAAAGCCTAGGTTGAGAAGATAGGCCGAGAATTCCTACATTTAGGCCTCCAGTGAGACCAATACCAGCACCAATTAAATATGCACCACTAGTTTTTCCATATATTCTAAAGCTATCCCATAAACCTTCCGTCAATGAATACGATATTCCAATGCTTGCAGTTGCATCAACGCCCCATATACCCTTGAAACCAGTAATGTTAATACCGAGCTCATGAGATGCTGTAATATCTCTAATTGGTTGTGGATCATAATCCTTTGTAGCGAATTTATTCCACTGTGCTAGTGAGGGCGCAGATGTACTAGTAGTAGTTGGACGATAGTCCCAGCAAGATGCCCTGGATTCTGAACAACCATACATTTGCTCCTTCGATGCACCAGAGTTTCCCAAAACGTCGAAGTAGTTCGTGGGGTTATTATTTGCAAACCTGAACAGGTTAAATGAGTTGTTGTATTGTTCTTGAATGATATCTGAATCTAGATATTTCTTATCTGTACTTAACCAATTGCCATACCCAGTGTGTAAGTAACGTGAACCATAATATTGTAGATTGGACTCAATATCCAATTCAGTACCATTGAACGCAGCAAGCAAAATCTTGTTATGATCCTTGTTACTCACTTGGCTTACAATTTCCCCATAAGGTAAATATTCATAATATCGAATTGCCTCCCCACTAGCATCAGTTACTAGCGTGGTAGAGTTAACTTGATCTGCATGTAAATAATGTACGTTCTCACCAATGGGTTTCTCTGGTCTATTTCGAGTACTTCCATCTTTTGAATTCATGATCTGGCTGATAAGCGCAACTTGCTGTCCATTCAGTCGAATACTCTTGGTTCTAAACTCAGTTTCGATTCCACATGGAAGAGCATCACTATCACATCCTGGAACATCTACGATTCGACTATGGGCCCCATAATATTCACTGGGATAGAGATACGCTGAATTGTCTTCAGTCTGTTTTCGAACACGGCGCGCAAAAGCATCATAGTGATAGGCGGTCCAATCAGTGACTCCCTGCATTTGACTGCGTTCAAGACGACCAGCATCATCCCATTGATAAACCGCGCCATTTGGATCCGTACTTCCACTAGCCCGTTGAGTTGAAGTAAGCGAGCCTCTCGCATCATATTGTAGTGTATAGGAACCAATTCGTTCGGGAAGCGATGGTCGAACAAAATTTTGATAGGTCCAATTTTGTTCGA
>JAOUJM010000292.1 GCA_029883265.1 Gammaproteobacteria bacterium | reverse complement strand
TTACGAAACGATATATAATCTTGCGTACTCAAACCACCATTTTCACCGGAAATATAAGTGCGCTCATATTTGAGGCCCATACCAATAACATCATTAGGATAATACTCGACCGCAGTCAGTGTATTTGCAGCCAAAGCAGCTAGATCATCTGCAGTATCATATTTGTGTAAATCCATTGTCATTTCCACGCCCGCACCGGCACCAATATGGGCCCGTGGAAAAAGTCTTACATATTTATTACTGTCGAGTTTCAAGCGGTTCACGAGTATGTAGCGAATAACGCCCGCTGGATAATAGTCGATTTGATTACCATTATCTTTTGCAACAATACCGATCAAGCCCAAGTTGTCATAAATCGCACCACCGGCTTTACCACCATCAACACCAGGCACTGCCAATTTATTTTTTCCAATAAAACTGCCTCTCAATTTTGGTACGTGATCCGAGCGTGACCAATCCCGCGCGATTATCCAAGCCGTATTGCCCAGTGTTGCCCCCTGCACATGCGGGGGTGGTGAAAGCTTAAGGTTTTCTGGTTTTGTAAATTGATAAAATGAAAATTCACCCCATGGATAAACATTAGTCGCATTCAAACTGTATTGAAATTTTGAATGTGAGATCTGAATCGTCGCCGCAGGCGAATCATAACGACTACGCAAAGCTTCACCTGGTGCAACAGCAAACCAGTAATTGTCAAATTCCAACACAATCAAACCAAAAAGCGAATAACGCTCACCATCTTCATAAATGATGTCGATATTGACGCTGCGCTGGGCCATGGATTGATGCAATCGATCAATGCGACTTTGTGCATACACATTTGACAGACCCATGCACGCCGGCAAAAGGACTAACAGAAAATAACATACAGCTTTAAGATGAACTATTTTCACGGTAGTATTTTCTGAAACCGAAGATTGTGCCCCAAATCAGCAACATTGCCGCCCAAATCATCTGCACAAAATTACTGTGATAGAAATAGTATAGCCAACTTGGCATAAGATTCTCGCGGTGACGATAATGACCACCATCAATCTTTGTTGCAATTCCTTCAAACAATATTTTTAATCGACCTTCTTCACTACTTACTACAAAATAATCACAGTGTTCAAATTCAATTTCTAAAGGCTGTAATTCCCTAAAATGAAATTCTTGCTTTGTATCAGGCATGGTAAGCTTTCCCGAAATAATTGCACTACGAAATTTATTTGTCCCCGCTGGCTCTTCGCGACTAAATAATAAGGATTTGAGATTAACATTATTTACCATTTTCAACTCAATGACCTGTTCGACAAACATAGAAAAAGGCACGGAGTCTTTTTCATCGATTTGAGTTGCATAATAGACACGGCTCATTTTTTGATTAGAAACTCGCTCATTTTCTATAATACTAACGTCATAATCGTTATTTGCAGCAATATAGCCATTCACTGAAGCGGCCTTTGAATATAAATATAGTTCATCCTTTTCATGCTCAAAGACAATATTCGCAATTTTGTTGACCGGAGAAAATTGAATATCAAGTGCCTTGCTCTCTTTACCAGTAACTCGTACTATCTTTTTGTCCTCTGTTTGATGTTTGTCATTCGATGCCGTATTTGGCACACGGCCCACATAATCCACTTGCTTGAATAAAAACTTTCCGCCTTTTAACTCAAACTGACTATTTATTTCTCTTGATGCCTCAGGCCACGCGGAATAATTCATATCAATTGTGTGAGTCAAAATTTCTCCACTGACATAAACACTGGAAACCCTAGTTAAAAGCCCGATTGAAATAAGCATAAGAATAAACACGCTTACACCAAGCAACAATGAATAAGGACTTTTCTTCAAGAACATTCTGTTTCCCTTTAGTAATAGGCGCGCTTATGAGGAACCTAAATCTAATTGAACATTTAATCGACTTTTACTTTCTTGACGCTTATCAATATCCGATGCGTCATATCTTAAATCAAGGTTAGATGCTTCAATTTCAACATAAACCAAGCCAGAGATATGTTCTGGCGGCTTCACTATTATTGAGTCTCCAGAGTAGTAAGTTCTAAAGAGCGTGGTCGATTGCACAGTTTGCTCAGGTAATTCAATCCAATTTATTTTCAGCGATTTGATTTTTGATTCGCTACGCAAAATCATGCGAACAATTTTATCATTTTTCACCGAACTGAGTTGACTGGAAAAACTCAATGGGAAATAAACAACACTTTTATTTGCATTCAAATACCAGCCAAACGCAGCCACTTGGCTCGCATCCATATTGCGTTTAAGCAACACGCTTGCGACGGGCCAATGAAACACCTCATTGTTTCCCGAGGGCAAAATGCTGTCCATGCGATAATAGGATTTAAGTGGTAAAGCCTGCGCTCGAATATGCAAAACCTGTGGCGTCATCGCCAACATTGACGTGTTGCTCACACTAATTATTTCATCTTTAGATAGTTCATAGTGAAACTTACCGCGGATTAATCCAACAAGACTAATATTAGAACTGACCTTGGCAATATAAAAGCCTTCACAACGATTGCCGCGTTGCACATAGCCGAGATTATCTGAAGGAGTGAGTGATGCATCGCAGCCTGCATAAACACTAGGCGACAGCCAAATTAATAAGCACAGAACAAGCATAAAAGGTAGCGTCCACTTTTTTTTCATCTGCATCCTCCAGTGTTATTCATAATAATAACAAGCCAAACTGATTAAACAAGCTAAAGTATTAATCAATTATTAAAGTGAATATATAAGCATCGCATAATTCAAAACAACAGACCTGGCAAAGCATTGTTGTGCTCAGCGAAATAATTTTATTGCTAGAAAATAGCGCAACCCATCATCTTCAGCATTCACTTTGCCACTGATAGTCCTTCACGCTATATAATTCGAAGTTTTCGCACAACTTGCATGGGCATAAACTCAAATCCATGCATTGTTTTGCTTCCAGTGAAACATCAACAAAGCCAGCTTAGGCGATTAGTCGTGGATGTTGACGATAGAACTCACACAATTGGCAAAAAACCGCTGGGTATTGTGTTTCAAGCATTTGCGGTAACTCAAAAAATACTTCACTCAATACCGCGAAAAATTCTGCGGGCGCCGACGCGCCATAACGATTAAACGGCGTAGGTAGATTATGTTCTACCTTGAACAACAAATCTTCATAGGCCTGACTAAAGGCCTTGGTCCATTTTTCGAAGGACATGTGAGCATGCAACGGAGGGAAACCATTCGCTGCGCCATTACGCATATCCAATTTATGTGCGAATTCATGAATCACCAAATTATGCCCATCAATTTCCCCCGCATAAGCCGTATCAGACCAAGACAGAATCACTGGCCCACGATGCCAAGCCTCTCCTCCCAATGACATCAACTGTTCATGCACCACACCTGACTCATCAGTCTGAGTGCGTGTCGGTGTAAAACCCTGTGGATATACAATCACACTCACCCAGCCCGCATACCAATCAATTCCCAAATTCAAAATAGGAATGCAAGCCTGCGCTGCAATCACCACACGCATTTCATGCGTCAACTCAAGATCAGCCGTTGCTTCGATGGATTTATAATACAAAAACAAAGTCGCCAGCTCGCGTAGCCGCGTGATTTCTTCGTCATTGAACTGGCGCAACAAAGGCAAACGTTGAATACAATGCTGCCACAAAGCATCGTCAATCGATTTGCGCCTAACAATTCGTTTGCGCCACCAGGATTTAAATTTAAATATCATCGGCTGTCCGTCATAGAGTTCTGATGCTTTAAAAGTAGCTGAGAAACATCTCGGCACGAATTCTTTTTTAACCATAGCGCGTTCTATTGCACTCAGTCATCACGAAAAATGGGATGGCAGCGGATACCCCATGGGTCTAAAAGTGGAAGCAATTCCTTTAGCCGGTCGTCTCATGGCACTGGCTGATGTTTATGATGCATTAATTAGTAAACGTGTTTACAAAGAAGCGTTTAGCCACGACAAAGCGCGACACATTATTCAGCAAGGTCGTGGTTCCCATTTTGACCCAATTATAGTCGACGCATTTCTTGCCATCGAAACTCAATTCATTCAAATTGCAAAAACGTTTAGTGATGAAAATTATACCACGCCCGAAACATTGTGCGCGGCAGTTTAATGAATTGTCATGATCATTTTTTTTGTCGAAACGGTTTAAACAAATATTCCAAACCATTGAGCTTAATCTCATACAATATACCCAGCATGACACCAAGCTCACCTGGCGGAAATCCCTGCTTTTTAAACCACACCACATAGGGTTCCGGTAAATCAATCAGTAAACGACCTTTATATTTACCAAACGGCATACGATAATTGACAAGCTTAACAAACTGTTCTGTTTGCGCTGATTGATCCATAATATCAGTTGTACTCAAGGTGTAACCTTTCTTAGCATTCTCAGAATCGGGTTCTTCTTTTTTCGCAGCATAAGGTTTCAAGTTGAAGTTGCGAAGAGCGAATGCTTTTGCATTACTGAATCCAACAACCAGTAGTTATTAATAATAATCATGAAGAGCAGCTCATGTGCGAAAGCCCACCAAGCTCATTGAACTCAGATGGTTTTAGTTGATAGTATTTTTCTTCAACCGCTTTCGATTGCTCCGCATAGGGTTGCGTCATGACGTCCTGTAATTCATGAAGCAATGCATAATTGCCCGAGGCCGCTTGCTGATAGGCTGGTGCCAGCAACCATTCTCGTAAACTATATTTTGGATTGATTCGCTTCATCTGTGCAGAAATCGCTTCAAGCGAGCGGGATGGGTTTGTAGGCGCATCAATCGAATTATCAATGAGTAATCGCCATTTTTTCAACCATTCAAGCCAATGTGTTTCCATCGCTTCATTCATCTCACGGTAAAAACTTTTCTTCAGCGGACCGATGTCATCGGGGATCGACGAAAGCTCGCGGAAAAAGATGGTGTAATCAACCGATGTTTCGATCATGAGGGTGGCGAGTTCACGAAATAGGTCTGCATCAAATTGAACAAGCCCAAGTTTAGCTGCAAACATTTTTTCCATTTCACTTTGCATCACTTCAGCAAAGTCACTTCGAATATTTTCAAGCTGTTGCAAAGCATCTGGCATTGAATCCACATAAGTGCTCAGTAAGGGCAGTAACGCAGTACAAAACATTTCGAAATTGCGCTCAGCGGCCACGGGTTGATTTAAAAATGCAAAATGATCCCCTCCACCGGTCCACGGCTGATAGTAAGGATTAAAAACTTCACAGAAACCAAAGGGACCGTAATCAAGGGTGAAGCCACCGGCCGCACAATTATCACTATTAAAATTGCCCTGGCAATAACCCACACGAATCCAATTCGCTACCAATGAAGTAAGACGACTGCGAAATTCTCGTGCGAGCAATAGAATTTTTTCAGCCGTTTTAAGATGAGGATCGATAACATCAGCGTATTCACGATCAATCAAGTGCAAGACAATTTTTTCAAGCTCGTCCATTGCCGCAGGGTATTCTTGCTTTCTGGCTCGACGAGCAAACAACTCGATTTGTCCCACGCGAATAAACGAGGGTGCGACACGTGTTGAGATCGCAGCAGACTCTGATACCAGTCTGTCAGGATCTTTTGACCGAGAGCCAGGCGAATACCAGGGGCGTTGCACTG
>JAOUJM010000291.1 GCA_029883265.1 Gammaproteobacteria bacterium | reverse complement strand
GGCTTCGGTTGGTGAAACCAATGCGGCTCAGCCTTTAATTGAAGCAATCCTAGATCGAACAGAAGAAGCCTTAGTGATTAGTAATTTCACGGTAACTGGTTATGAACGCAGTGCTGAGCTGTTTGCAAACCGTGTAGTTCAAACTTATTTACCATTTGATCTGCCCTGGTGTGTTAATACTTTCTTACGGCGTAGCCAGCCAAAAGCAATTTTAATTATCGAAACTGAATTGTGGCCAAATTTATTATTTGCTTGCCGTAAAAAAAATATCCCGGTGTATATCTTGTCAGCACGTTTAAGTGACAACAGTTTTTCACGCTATGTAAAAATTAAATCATTGTTTAAACCAGCGATCCAAGCCGTTAGAAAAATTGGCGCTCAAAGTGAATTAGATCAAGCGCGTTTTAAACAGTTAGGATTCAGTGCTGCGCAAATGTGTTTAACGGGGAATATAAAATACGACCTGAAGCTACCCACACCTTTGCCGGATACAATTAAACATTTGGTGGCCTCTAGGCGAGTCATCGTCGCAGCGAGTACTCGTGATAATGAGGAAGAATTGATTTTACGAATGTATCAACAACTCATGAAAACTTTTGAAAATCTTTTGTTGATTATTGTTCCGCGGCATCCACAACGTTTTATAGTGGTACAGCAGTTAATCAAAAAATACAAATTTATTATGATTCGGCGAAGCGAAACTATTGACTGTGTTCCTGACCAGGTTCAAGTGATGCTAGGTGATAGCCTAGGTGAAATGATTGCATATTTAAACGCAGCGGAAGTTGTTTGTATGGGCGGTACGTTTGAAAATTTTGGTGGTCAAAATCCCCTAGAGCCATCAGCTTTGGGTCATGCAATTATAGCTGGCCATTCTGTTTACAATTTTAAAGAAGTGTTTAAGCATTTGCAGCAAGCTAAAGCATCGACTACTGTTTCAAACGAATCAGATTTGATAAACGCCGTTACCATGCGTTTGAATGACCAAGCTTTGAATCGAAGAATGGGTGATGCGGCAGCTAAAATGGTGGAAGAAAACCGAGGTGCCTTAAAAAATACCTTGGCAATTATTTCAGACACATTATTGTAAAGCTTGTATCGCTAGGTCTTTAGTATGAAATATTCCGTATGCTTTAGTGTTTCGGTTAACAGTTCATCATTAACCCTGTTTCAAAAGTCTATTTGCTGTTCAATTACTAGCCTCGTATAATAAACCTATATTTTTAACGTATTTCCTTTTTTGGATTCATATTCGCTTATGTGAGACATTCTCATTTGCCAATTGATTTCTATAACATATTAATATCTAAAACAATTAACACTGAAAGGCTCGAATAATGACTAAACTTACTGCGACCAGTTTGCTGGTAATCACGCTAGCTTTTGTGCTATCAGCTTGTGCTACTAAAGACAATAATGAAAATGGTGTTCCGGGTAATACTGCTAAAACCATAAATAAAGCAAACATTGAATCGGCTGTTAGCGACGAGCTTTCGTCTTTTGATGCCGAGGATGAGATTTCTAGTTCAGAAAATTTTATGAATCCGATGAAAGATGTCGGCAATAACCAAGCGGGTGATTATCCAAATCAAATAGGCGAAATGGCTGTGTGTTTTGAAGAAAACGCATCAACAACTATCAGTCAAGCTAATGGCGAATATTTGGTCGATATTATTTTGAACAATATTACATCGTGTATTCCAGATTTTGGTTTGTTTACAACGACATCCGCATCTGCTTCGGTTTATTTTAGCGGATTAAAATTTATTGATGTTAATGGTAATGAAGTTAATCCGGTTAATCCTACAATAGGCGATTTGGATCAGCTAATAATCTCCCAGGGAATTCTCAATATGGCGATGAGAATAAATGGTCGAATTACTAATATGGATAATTCAGTTACCAGGGTCGGTGCAAACATGCTTTTTACGACAAGAGATAGCGAAGATGCAAATAAGGTTTGTCATTTTGTAAATGAAGTCAGTGGTTGTTGGTTGGGTGAAAAGTTCACATTAACCTTTAATGTTCCTGGCCAGCCAGCAATTAGTTTCCAGGATAAGATGACTATGGACTATATTAATCTTTTTGCAGAATTGGGTGAAGATTACTACCACGACAATGGTACAGCTAATGGTTATATTGATTTTGTGGTTAATAACTGGGAGGGAAAAATGACTTATACTTCTGATGGTATGCAAGCGCCAAGTTACTCTGCAACCGATGGTAATAATTCGATTTCTGGAACTCATTCTCCATCAACATTTTTTGCTAAACCACTGTTAGCGCCAAGTGAGTTGAAGGACGCCAGACTAAGTTCAAAGCTTGCAAGTATGACTGTGAAAATATTTTCGAATATTCAAGCGGCAAAGCAATAGACCATTATATAAAAAATTTCTCAAGTTATTAATAGTAGGCCTCTCTATAATTAGAGAGGCTTTTTAAATTAATAGCCTGAAGTTTTATAGTATTTAGCAGAAATCTTGAATGTCGTGGTTAATGTATGCATAGCGTTTAATTAAATTGCAAACAGGTCTATAACAACCACTCATTGACCTGAATCAAGTCATCGATGTTCAATAAACCGATGGCTAATTTAAGGCGAAGCATATTAAGCACATAATCATAACGGGCTTGTGCGTAGTCTCTTTGTGAACGAAATAAATCACGCTGTGCATCGAGCACTTCCACTGCCGTGCGTGTACCCACTTCAAAACCAGCTTCGGTGGCTTCAAGCGCTTTGCGGCTGGATTGACTAGCTTGGTTTAATGCTTTCACATAACTCATGCCAGCAAGTACACCTAAATATGCATCACGAGTCACTTGCAAAACCTCGCGCTCTAGACGTTCCAAACGTTGTTTGGCGGCTTCTTCTTGCGCTTGGTGTTGTCGAATTTTTGAAGATTTAAAGCCTCCATCATAGATATCCATATTTAAGTCGACACTAACTGCGTACTGGTTGCCAATACCACCGTAGATACTGCCATCGCGATAATAATTGTAATAAGCAGACACATCGACTTTGGGCCAGCGCTCGCTACGAAATTGTCTAACGCGCCGTTGCTCCATTTCTATTTCGAGTTTGGCGGATGTGAGTTTCAAATTTTGTACACGCGCTGCATTTGTCCATTCGTTGATATTTGAAGGCGTCGGTGGAATCAAGGGGCTATCCGCTTTTAGACCAATAAGGCGTTCGTGAATGACACCGGTAATGGTCCGCAAATTTTCCCGAGCATTGGTTAAAATATTCTCGGCTAAAATTTCTCTGGCTACGGCTATATCGTGCCGTGCTTGTGCTTCGTGAACATCGGTTACAGCTGTTAGGCCTAATTTAAATCGCTGTTTGGTTTGTTGCAGTTGTCTGGAAATAGCATTTTTTTCTGCTCGTGCAAAATCCAAATCGCCTTGTTTGGCGAGTGCGTTAAAATAGCTTTCGGCGACACGAATAATCAAATCTTGTTGCGTTAAGCGATAATCAATAAAGCCTTTGGTTTCAACTAAGTTCGAATGTTTATAAGCGTGAAAATCGGCAAGCGCTAACACAGGTTGTTTTATACTTAATACAACATCACCATTGTAATAAAGCTGTCGCTGTAAGCCTAATTGTGTTGGATTGTTATAAGGATCTAGTGGTGTAACGGATAGTTTGGCTAAGCTAGCGTTTAATTTTAGTTGTGGTAATAGTTTGGAGATTTCCTGTGATTTATGTTCCTGAACAGCCAATTGAGTTTGTCGTGATTCAAGAAATAGCGGGTCTTTTTCTGTTGCCATGCGAAAAATATCCAGCAAATTCTCAGCTTGACCGGATTGGCTAAAAAAAAATATTAAAAATAAAATGACTAGCTTATTTAGTTTGCTCATCAACTTGCTAATAGGTTGGCATATCAAGATCAACATCACGCGCCCAAGCTTCGACCCCGCCATCTAAATTAATCACATCGCTATATCCCAACCGATGCAAATACAATGCGACTTGTTGGCTGCGTATGCCATGGTGACAAATAACAACGACGGTTTGCTGTGGATCAAGTTGCTCATGGTGTACTGGAATTTGTCCCATGGGTACTAACAGACTGTTTTGAATATGACAAATATCAAATTCCCATGGCTCTCTGACATCCAATAATTGTACCTGGCCACCGTCTTGAAGCAGTTGTTGTAATTGGCTTGGTGTTATGTGGCGCATTGTGTTATCAACGAATTAATCAATCCTGAAGCGCTTAAAATTCAAATGATTTAGGTTTTTCACCATTTGTTAAATAAGCAATCTCGGTTTCTAATATGGCTGTTTGTTCGAATTCACTCTCAGATTTTCGTTCGATAAGCATGGCCTCCATAACTGGACTATTGCCCACGATAACAAATAAGCGCCCACCGATAGTAAGATTATTCTTGAGTTTGTCAGAAACGGTATGGACCGCTCCGGTGACTGCAATGGCATCATAAGGACCATGTTCTGGCCAACCATCAATGGCATCACCCTCCTCTAAAGTGACATTAGAAATATTTAAACCCGACAAACGCATTCCGGCTCGGCGTAATAAATCAGGATATATTTCAACGCTGGTGACATGTTTGCCTAGCGATGCCATTAAAGCGGTGGCATAGCCACTTCCAGTTCCGATTTCTAAAACATTATCGTTTTCCTGGATATTAAGCGCCTGCAGCATATGAGCTTCAATTTTTGGATGCATCATCTCTTGAGCATGATCCAAGGGAATACCAATATCACTATAAGCCATATTCTTATAAGCATCAGGGACAAAGGCTTCGCGTGGAATTTGCATCATGACATCAAGGACTTTGGTGTCCAAGACCGTCCATGTGCGGATTTGCTGTTCCACCATATTAAAACGCGCTTGATCAAAATTTAACTGACTCATGGCTTTACCTTTATCACTGGTATTTGTTGCGGAATCGCTAAGATTAAGGCCTTTAAGCACTTGGTGCAACTTTCTTGAGAATATATGCTTGCGTTAAATCTGTATTGTTGTTTTCTGGAATGAGTGCTTTTGTGCTATGTTTAGGCAGCTCAGGGGTGTTTGTGTGAATTTATCCACAGGCTGAGATTAACCCTTTGAACCTGAACCAGTTAATACTGGCGTAGGAAGCAGCCAATTTTTCTGCTCTGCGCCATAAATCAAAAGGAATATCGTTTATGAGCGCAATACTCGACGAATTTTTAAGCAAACGGGCCAAAGTTAATACTGCATCCATAGCGCCGTTTCCCAATTCAAAAAAAATCTATGTCCAGGGTAGTCGTGGCGATATTCAGGTTCCCATGCGTGAAATTGCGGTTTCGGATACCCAAACCAACCAAGGCATAGAAAAAAATCCATCGATTACGGTTTACGATACATCGGGACCCTATAGTGATCCAACACAGCATGTTGATATTCGTAAGGGTCTGACTGAGATTCGCCGGGCGTGGATTGAAGAACGGGCTGACACGGAAATCTTAAATGACTTTAGCTCATCTTTTGGTTTAGAACGTGCCGCAAAACCTGAACTTGCGCACCTACGGTTTGAACATTTTCGTAAGCCTAGACGCGCAAAAGCGGGTGCTAATGTCACACAAATGCATTACGCTTGTCGTGGAATTATCACTCCAGAAATGGAATACGTGGCCATA
>JAOUJM010000059.1 GCA_029883265.1 Gammaproteobacteria bacterium | reverse complement strand
GTGCTTCTGCCACATCGGCAATAGCCGTGATTTGTGGTACACCCACACCGGAAACGATACGCGTGGTGCAAATCGAGCCAGGTCCAATACCGACCTTAACCGCATCGGCTCCTGCTTCGGCCAAGGCTTTTGCTGCCTCTTTTGTAGCGATATTGCCACCAATCACTTGTAAATCAGGAAAATTCTTTTTCACCCAAGCGACACGATTGATCACGCCTTGGGAATGACCATGGGCCGTATCCACCACAACCACATCGACACCGGCATCATATAAAGCACGTACACGTTCATCGGTGCCTTCCCCGGTTCCAACGGCTGCACCAACCCGTAAACGACCAAATTCATCTTTACAGGCCAAAGGAAAGTCCGTGGATTTTTGAATATCTTTAACCGTGATCATGCCGCGCAATTGAAATTGATCATTTATAACCAAAACTTTTTCAATTCGGTGCTTATGCAATAATGCGAGCACTTCATCCTTGGCCGCGCCTTCCTTAACCGTTACCAGACGGTCTTTAGGTGTCATAATATGGCTGACGGGACTATCCATATGAGTTTCAAAACGTAAATCACGACTAGTGACAATACCCACCAAATCGTCGCCTTTCACCACAGGGACGCCGGATATATTATTTGCACGGGTAATGGCCAGTACTTCACTAATACTTGTATCCGGCCCCACGGTAATAGGTTCTTTGATTACGCCGCTTTCGAATTTTTTCACTTTTCGCACTTCAGCAGCTTGCTGCTCTGCTGTCATATTTTTATGAATAATGCCAATTCCGCCCTCTTGAGCTAATGCAATCGCCAAGCGTGCCTCGGTCACCGTATCCATGGCTGCGGAAACTAAAGGAATATTCAGCTCGATTCCACGCGTCAATTTGGTTTTTAACTCGACTTCTTTCGGCAAAACGGTAGAATGGGCAGGCGTGAGGAGAACATCGTCGAAAGTTAGTGCTTCTTGTTCAATTCGCAACATATGCGGTTCCTATGACAGGTGAAAAAGTAGCGCGCTATTATAACGATTGACCTCAAAGCGGTAAACCGTTAGTTTATATAACATTACATCACTTAAGTACATTTCTAAGCACTAATTCTTAGAAATGTTCTGGGTCGAATTATTACGATTTTGAACAGGGTTGGTAAGGAGTGAATTATGAAGAAAATTGCTACATTAATCGCGGTTCTTTTATTCTCAGTGGGCTGCGCGAGCACGGGCGGCGGCATGGGTTCTTCCAGTGCAATGCCTGCAAATTATGACGAAGCAGTAGCTCAAGCTAAAGCTGAAATCAAAAAGGCTAAATCCATGGGTCATGAGTGGCGTGATTCAGGAAAAATGTTGAAAAAAGCCGAAAAAGCGCATAAAACCGGTGATAAGGATAAAGCGATAAAACTAGCAATGAAAGCCAAAAAACAAGGTGAACTAGGTCAAATGCAAGCAAAAGATCAAAAAGCTGCTGGTCCCTGGTTGTTCTAAGCTTTAACAAATTGAAACCGACCCAACCTAGTGTTGAGGTCGGTTTTTTAATGCCTATCGATTTACTAGTCAATCAGTCAAGAATTTGATATCCGCCTAAGGACTTGTCACCATGGACGCGCCGGGTCAACGCCATATTTTCACAGTATCTGAACTCAATCGGGATGTACGCAGCTTATTAGAAAGTGGCTTTCCCGGAATTTGGCTTGAAGGCGAAATTTCCAACTTTAGTGCGCCCTTTTCTGGCCATTGGTATTTCAGTCTTAAAGATGCCCAGGCTCAGGTACGTTGCGCCATGTTTAAAAACCGTAACTATTTAGTCGACTTTGAGCCCGAGCAAGGCATGCACGTGGTAATTCGCGCCAAGGTTGGACTTTATGAGCCTCGCGGTGAATATCAACTTATCGCTGAACATATGGAACAAGCCGGTGATGGTGCCTTACAACGGGCATTTGAAGAATTAAAGAAACGTCTAGATAAAGAAGGTTTGTTTGCCGCTCAACACAAGCAGGCCATTCCGCGACTGGCCAAACAAGTGGCGGTTATCACCTCGGCGACCGGTGCCGCTATTCGAGATATTTTATCCACCATTAACCGTCGCTTTCCTGCCCTACCCATAGTGATTTACCCTGTCCCTGTGCAAGGCGAAGAAGCCAGTCGTCGCATCAGCAAAGCCATTGCCGTTGCGAATCAGCGCCAGGAATGTGATGTTATTATTCTTGCGCGTGGTGGCGGATCGCTTGAAGATTTGTGGGCTTTTAATGAAGAACTCACGGCATATGCAATTTATGAAAGTAAAATCCCTATTATTTCAGCCATCGGCCATGAAGTGGATTTTACCATTGCCGATTTTGTTGCGGATTTTCGTGCACCGACACCAACTGCGGCGGCTGAATTAGTGAGTCCAGATATGGCCACGATTATTCAGAGCTTAGATAAAAATAGTATGCGCTTACAGCAAATCATGCGTAATCGCCTACAGCAAAACCAGCAAAATTTACATCACCTAAGTCAACGTCTGCAACACCCATCGCAAAAACTACACGCACAAACTGAACGCTTAACGCATTTTGTTGCACAACTAAATGCCCATTGGCGCCAACACTTGCAAAATTACCAACAAAAACTGGCAAATTTGCAATCAGCTGTTATGCAAGCTCATCCACAAAACCGAATTAAACACTATCAGCAACATTGCCATTACCTGTCACAACAATTGCTTCATTTGAACAAACAATATTTACAGCATGCTCAAGATCGTCTTGCTCAAAGTGCCCGCACCTTAGATGCCGTTAGCCCATTGGCTACCTTGCAACGAGGTTATAGCATTGCTTGCGATCATGAAAACAACATTATTCGTAGCAGTAAAGATTTAAAACTCGGTGATCAGATTGATTTACGGTTCGCCTCTGGCCAAGCGACCTGTGAAGTAAAGGAGATAGCGCGTGATTAAGCATTTTTTGATTACACTTTTTTGTTTTTTACCCATGTGGGTTCATGCAAGCGACTATCGTCTTCCCAAACATAGTCCCGTTCCCGGTGGAGTAGCGATTATCAAACTTGATACTCTTGACAAAGCGGCACCAGATAAAGTGATGTATGGTGATTACCCGGTCTTAGTCAGTAAAAATAAAACCCATTATGTCGCTATCGTAGGCATCAATTTATCAGCAGAACTCGGTGAGCATAAAGTGCGGGTATTTTATGGAAATAAAGTGCAATTGCAGCGCTTTAACGTAAATGACAAAGCTTATCGCACCCAACACCTAACCATAAAAAATAAACGCAAAGTTAATCCTAATGAAAATGATATGAAACGCATCACCAGTGAAACTGAACGCATTGGCAAGGCTCTAAAGCATTGGTCAGCCAATGACGATGTAGTGTATGAGTTTGCACTACCCACTCAAGGGCGAATTAGCAGCTCATTTGGCTCACGCCGATTCTTTAATAAACAACCCCGCCGACCCCATAGTGGTATGGATATCGGCGCCGCTAAAGGAACAGATATTGTTTCTCCAGCGCCCGGGGTAGTCATAGACACAGGTGATTATTTTTTTAATGGCAATACTGTGTTTATTGATCACGGCCAAGGATTGGTCACCATGTATTGCCACATGGATAAAATCGATGTCAATGTGGGTGACCGAGTTAACACAGGCGACCGCCTAGGTGCCGTTGGTATGACAGGTCGAGTCACCGGACCCCACTTGCATTGGAGTGTTAGCTTAAACAATGCGCGTGTTGATCCCGCTTTATTTTTGCATCGGGAGAAAACAGCGACTAAATAATGCGAGGACAAAATGCTGCACAAAGTTTCTTATTATTGTCAAAGCATTCTTAGTCGTATTATTCCAACTGGACAGAATCAGTCTTCCATGTCATTACCACTGAAACATGATTACAAAAATACCATCAGTATTTACGGCACAATCATTTACAATATTGAACATCGTGGTTATTTTGGAATCTTAAGTGATTGTGGCAAACAATTTTTCCCAATTAATGGTGGAAATTTCACAAAAATTCTAAAACATCACCGGCGTGTTCAGGCCACGGTTATTCGTTTCCCTGAGGTCGCCAGCTTTTATCGCTGGGGAGAACCTGTACAACTAATAAACGCAGAAATAATTGACTAATTGCAGACCATTCCTCTCTCACAATCATAATTTTTCCTAAAACCAACTGTTTTTTGTAAAGCAATTCTATAGGGTTACGATACTTTATTAATAGTCACCTAGTGATAGGTCCATGATAACGGCACACTATTTTCAATCGATCTCTATTAAATCAAAAATACTACTTATTGCTGGTATATGCATGATCGGCTTTGCCATGTATTTTGGCTTCAATTTTGTGGTAACCAAACAAAATGCAAATCATTTAGATATGGTAGTCAATGATTTAATTCCTACATTTAAAAGCACTGACAAAATCTTTCATGGTTTTGAAACTCTGGAAAAAGCCTTTACCAATTCGGTTGCCATGAATGAACCTGATTTACTAAATGAAGCAGACGACATATACGTTACGCTTTTGTCAGATATAGAAATCCTCAATGCCTTAAATAATAAGCGGCAGCTGAATGGCTTTGTATCCGATGCTGAACAGAATCGTAGCGCTGCTGGCGCTGAAGCAGCAACCGAAAGCGACATTCGGCAACTCTTACAAGCCTACTATCTACAAGCGAAACTTGTATCTCAAAACATAATCAACCAAAAATATTCAGAAAGTTCAAGCAGTGAAATCGCGTTAATGCAACAACATCGTCAGAATTTGCTTAATCAAATCCAGCTTCGACAAAAAAGTGCACATCAGAATTTTATCAACACCATCAATATTGCAGAAACCAATTCAGAACAGGCGCTGTGGCTTGGTGGTGCCTTAGGGGTATGTGTAATTAGCGCGATTATACTGTTTTTCTTTTTGATCGGACGAGATCTTACATCGCGCCTATCTGAAATTGTTACCACAATCAAAAAAATGCAAACCGGCGATCTAAAAGCAAAAGTGCTTGGCGCCACCTCCAGCAATGATGAAATAGGAGTACTGGCCAAAGCATTTAACAACATGAGTGACTCCTTAAGTGAAACCACTGTTTCGAAAAACTATATTGAAAATATATTGTCATCCATGGCTGAAAGTCTATTTGTCATCAATCATGACGGCTTAATAACGCGAACCAATTTGGCTGCCGAAAAACTACTTGCTTGCTCGGCTAATGAGATTGTCGGCAAGGGCCTCAAAGATTTTTTTATGGATATGAAACTGTGCCACACCATCACCTCCTCCTATTTAAAAATAGAAAACAAGGACAATATTGAAACGATTATTCAACAACCGATTGGAAGAAAAATTCCGGTTGAACTTTCCATATCCTCCATGACAAATGTCGGCTCAAGCCAAGACCTAATTCTTAATGTGCGTGATATTTCTATTCGAAAGCGTGACCAAAATGAAATTCTTAATAAAACAAAAGCACTAGAGGCTAGCAATAAGACCTTGGATCAATTCGCATATGTAGTCTCTCATGATTTAAAAGCGCCGCTACGCGCAATTTCCAATTTATCCAGTTGGATCGAAGAAGACTTAAATGATGTATTGACCGATGAAACTCGCGAACAAATGACTTTATTGCGAGGAAGAGTCATGCGTTTAGAAGCTCTGATCAATGGTATTTTGGAGTATTCACGTATTGGCCGTATTTCATCTGAGATTATGACCGTTGACACTCGACAATTGCTTGATGAAATCGTGCTTTCGCTAGCCACACCACAAGAATTTTCAATTGAAATCGCCGACGACATGCCAAAACTGGAAGCCGCTGCCATCCCCATGAGCCAAGTATTTTCTAATTTACTTAGCAATGCCATTAAATATCGAAGCAGCGACCATGGCCATGTCACAATCAATGTGCGGGAACGCGGTGATTTTTTTGTGTTTACAGTTAAAGATGACGGTCCCGGTATCGACCCACAATTTCATGAAAAAGTTTTTGAAATTTTCCAAACCTTGGCCGCTAGGGACAAATTTGAAAGCACGGGAGTTGGCTTAAGTTTAGTCAAGCGTATCGTTGAAGATCAAGGTGGAGCAATCCAATTGGATTCGAGTTTAGGTCATGGCGCTTCTTTTGAATTTACCTGGCCAAAATTTGTTAGAAAAGGAAATGCCGCATGAGTACAAAATTTCATATATTGCTAGTCGAAGATGATGAAGTCGATGCAATGAATGTTAAACGAGCGTTCAAAAAATTGAAAGTGAACAACCCGCTGCATCATGCAAGTAACGGGATTGAAGCACTAAATATGTTAAGAGGCGGTGCAGGCCACGAAAAATTAGTTCCAACACCACGCATTATTCTTTTAGATTTAAATATGCCGCAAATGAATGGCATCGAATTTTTGACCGAATTGCGTAAAGATAAATCGCTTAAATCAATTTCAGTTATCGTCCTCACCACCTCAAATGAGGAACAAGACAAAGTTGCAGCCTATGATTTAAACGTGGCTGGCTATGTGTTAAAACCTGTTGAAACAGAACAATTTTTCAAGACTATTTGTGCTTTAAATGTATACTGGGAAATCAATGAAATGCCATAGGCTAATTCCATGCTGAGGAAAATTCTTCTCATTGACGACGATGATGTCGACCGCATGAGTATTAAGCGGGCACTCAAGCATTCTGAAAAAACGAATATGGAATTTAGTTTCTCAGAAGCGTCCGACGCACAACTCGGCCTGAATATAATTCTAAATGAACCGCTTGATTGCATTTTTCTTGATTACTTATTACCCGACAGTGACGGTCTAGAAGTTTTGCGACGCATACGTGAACATGGCATTATCACACCTATAATTATGATGACGGGACATGGGGATGAAAAACTTGCTGTAAAGCTAATGAAAGCCGGTGCAACTGATTATATAACCAAAAATTCGATTGATGCTGACGAACTTTTATTGCGAGTCAGTCGTTCAATACACGCATATGAAGCAGAAAAACAAAAACTTGAAACCGAAGCGGCTTTGCATAAATCCAACGAGCAGATCGTCTCTATTTTGGAAAGTATTAGTGATGCGTTCATATCATTGGATCAAGAATTCAATTTAATTCATTTGAACTCACAAGCCGAGTCACTGCTATTAATCGACCCACAACAAGCCTTGAGAAAAAATGTATTCGAAGTCCTACCTTTTCTGGAACCCTGGCTCAATATCTCACTAACATTGGCTCAGAAAAATAACTCTCATTTGGAATGCGAAGGTGAGTATTCGCCTAGTCAGCGTTGGTTGGAAGCACAGATATATCCGACTGAAGATAATATTTCGATATACTTCAGTGATATTACCCAGCGACGAAAAAATGAAGAACGCTTAAATTATCTTGCCAATTATGATTCACTCACAGGTTTACCCAACCGAATCTTGCTAATGGATCGATTGGTCCAGGCCTTGACCCGCGCCCCTTGGCGAAAGCGACAGGTTGGCGTTCTTTTTTGTGACTTGGATCGATTTAAAATTGTTAATGACAGCCTTGGTCATGACGCAGGTGATCGACTTTTATCGATTGTTGCCGACCGTCTTAAAGATTGTATTCGCTGTGGTGATACGGTTTCTAGAATTGGTGGCGATGAATTTGTTATCATTCTCGCTGATCTTGCACGCTCTGAAGATATTTCCACAATATTGCAAAAACTAATTGATGCAGTTTCAGTTCCTATTCGCATTAATTCGCAAGAATTATTTGTTACCGTTAGTATCGGCGTGAGCTTATTTCCCGATGATGGCGTTGATGCATCGATACTGCTGAAAAATGCAGATATTGCCATGTATAGTGCTAAGGACAAGGGAAAAAATTGTTATCATTTATACTCAAATGCGCTTGAAGAACGTCATAGCAATCGATTGACGCTAGAAACAGATTTACGACGCTCTGTGGAAAATCAGGACTTTATCATCTATTACCAACCAATTGTCGACACTCAAACTGATAAAATTGTTAGCGCTGAAGCATTATTACGCTGGCAACATCCAGAGCGAGGCTTAATCTTCCCCGACGAATTCATAGTCGCCTGTGAAGAAACAGGAATTATAATGCCATTGGGAAATTGGATTATTGAAACCTTATGTCAACAACTTGTTGAATGGCATCAAATCGGATTTGATGATCTACGAATTGCATTAAATATTTCCAATAGGCAATTTAATCACGAAAGCTTTAATCAGGATCTCATGAGCTATATTCACCAAGCGGGTTTATCACCTCAAAGCATTCAAATCGAATTGACTGAACATATTGTTATGAGCAATATAGAACGTGCATTGCAACATTTACATAACTATCGTGATATGGGTTTTTCTCTGGCCGTTGATGATTTTGGTACTGGCTATTCATCACTTGCGCATCTTAAGCTATTACCACTAAATACATTAAAAATTGACAAATCGTTTATTCTTAATGTCATTAACGATAAAAACGATATGGCCATCACCAAAGCGATTATCGCTATGACCCATGAATTGGGCTTAACAGTCACGGCTGAAGGCGTGGAAACCGACGCGCATTATAAATTTCTAAAAACGCTTGGTTGTGATTATTGTCAGGGATATTGGATGAGTCGAGCCGTGCCTGCAGAAGAATTTGTAAAACTTCTCAAGCAACATTATTAGCCTCCTGTTGCGAGACAATATACCCACCACTACGAATAATCCTAGTGGTGGGCATTAACGTTAGTGTACTCCCAACAATGGTAGATGTGGCAATTGAATTAAACACGAATTGTTCACCAATGCTTCCAAATCATCTTTACGACGCTGGATATCATTAAAGTGGCGAACAGTACCATCGACTGGATCAGCCACATTAATCCCTGTCATAAAGCCGGACAAGGCAGCCGGAATTGCTCCCGGTTTTATATGAGTAAAAACAGTATTTGTTTCGCCCGCATGACAACCATTACAAGTGTTTAAAGAAAATTCGTGACGATCCTGATTGGAAACAATTCCAGGTGCATTCCAGAACATGAAGAACGGCGTGTCCGCACGACCGCCGGTAAATGGATTAACAATCGTCGGATAACTCAAAGGAAAAGGCGTTACTGGGCTATTAATAAAATTTCCAAGTAGCGGTGTATTGTTCAAGCTCAGATCGGGTGTTAATTTCACCGTGTCTTGTGCGAGCAAATGATTATTCCATCCAGAATTTGATATCACAAACTCTCGCAGTTCCCAATTATTATTCGGGCCAGGCTGTCCTATCACCAACTCAATTTCATTAGTTCGTAGTTGATTGAGCGCACTGCCATTGGGTTTATGCGGTGCAGCATCAGCCGCAACAAAGCTTTCAGTAATTGTTTCTAGTGCAGCGTTGTAGGCAGGACTGCCAATAACAAAATTATCTAGGTTTGCCCATTGTTGACCCCATGCTTTGGTTGCAAAACAACTATTTTTTTCGATTCCATATTCAAAAATAATTGTGAATTGCATCTGAGAACAATCAGGCCTTTGCACTGCAAATACAAAACGACCTTCACCGGCACTACTACCGCCGTACAAACTGTTATCACGCAAATCAACACGATTCACGATTGACAATAATTTTAATGGTGCCAAATCCATATTAAGTGGCATACCTGCGCCACCACTAGCAGCTTGCCATGGATTGATAATCAGGTTTTGAATATTTAAACGCTCAGGTACAGTAAAGCCATTGATGGTTTGACTATTTTCCCAATGGGTTAGCCATAAACGAGTAAAGTCTTCGACTGAAATGCCGGTTTTTGGCGTATTGGCCATTTCTGTCATTAAATGTTTAAAGGTCCACACACCGTTCGGGTTTCCTACGCCGGTACAACTATCAAACGTACGGTTGGGGTCTTCAACCACACTTGCATCACGAATCACTAAGGAAGCAGAGGGATTTACAATCACATTCCCAGGCAACGGTAATAATGGAACCGCCAATCCTGCTTGTAAATTTTTAGCTAAACCAAGGATATCAATTTTTTCTTTTCTTACTAATTCGCGACCATTGAAGTGATTGATCACTGTTGCATCACCAGTTTTTCGCGCGCGATAATATAATGTCTCATATTGATTCATTAACGCATCAAAATCAAACATGACGACGGCACTATAAATACCGTCCCCACGTTTCGCATCACCTTTGTAACCATCATCACGTAAGATCACACGCTCTTCTTCAAGCTCAATCTCCATGCTTGCAGGTGCTTTCAAACGTTGCTGCTCCCACTCTTTTTGTTCAAAAGTTGCGGTAATCAACGCACTACCAATAGACGATGCTTTTTCTAATGCTTGCACATAAACTTTTTTAGCGACAACGGGTTCAGCGGCAACTGAATACTGACTCAGGCTAAGACCTGCCACAACGCACATCGACGCAGTAAACACCGATAGCCGATGTTGATTGAAACTCAAACAATGCATATGCTTTCTCCGGACTTGATTGTGAAAAGGGACTACAACAATCATTAGCTTATGCGCAAGAAGGACGCTAACAAATAAAGTTTTTTACAAATAGTTTGTGAAAAATATTACAGAATGTGACTTACTAAGTGTGAGGAATTCGCCACAGATCATCCCTACCAAATGGTGACTCCGGGAGGCGGCAGTCATCCATGTCCGTAATGAGTGCAGGCAAAGTAAAAACCAATGTTGAAGTAGTTTCGGTACCGACCACTCGTGTCGTGGCACTTATACCGGCAACCAACCAGATTGAATATTGTTTGAGGTATACCAAATCAAATGTAGCTACACCATTATCATCAGTCACAACCGATAATGGCAATGTGCCAGCCGCAGAATTTGGTGGTGTTAACTGGCCATCACTATTATCATCTTCGGCCACCGAATAAATCAAATCACGATTATCATCTTCATTAGGAATAATACCTGGGTCAGAAACAGTCTCAACACCTAGCACTGTGTGAGTAGTAGAAGTATAGACAACTGAACATGTGCGTGAGCCATCGGCGAGAAGCTCGTCCCAGTATCCAGTGTAATATCCCATGGGCCACGCGGACAAACTCACACTGGTTCCGACCATTGGATTACCATTCGAATCAGCAACCAAAACCGACATGGGTAATTTGTATGCTGTGCTTTCGTTAATTTCACTTACCACTGTTGCACGACCTATAATCAACGAACCCGGCGTACCTCCAATCACTACAGGTAAAGTGTCTTGTGCGCCACCGTTTATATTGGCTGTAATGATCACGCCTTCAGGACTTGAACTTATCGAACCAGAACGAAATATTGTTTGAAATTGTCCATTGCTACTGGTTAAGCCATACGCTGGTGCCACGCTTTCACCGCCACCCGTAGCGTTAGAAATATCAAACCACACAGGTGCATCCTGCACAGGGAAACCATTGATATCAAAAACCGTCGCGGTCAAAGTGGTTTCATAAATTGTATCGCCGTTACTAATTGGCAGCACGGTTTTACTACTTTGAATTTCAACCGTGTTGGCTGCAGATGCAGGTGAAGCAAACGAAACTTGAATGCTATCGACCACATTTAAATCCACAGCATCATAAGCTTCCACGGTAGCAACACCGCCAATGGTTGAATTCAATGTCACACTAGCCACACCCGCAACCACCGGTATAGTTAACTGCACATCGGTGCTACCACCATCGGTAATGGTTCCTAAGCTTGTTATGAAAAACACATTCGCTTGTGTGGGTGCATTCACAGTAACAATGACGTTATCGCCAATATCGGCAAAACGGGGATTACTGGTTGGTGCAGAAATATAGAACGCATCGGCAAGTTCAGAAATATTCACATCCAAAGTTCGAGTTGAACCTAAACCGTTGGCAGTAACACGCACGGTACCGGCAGCGGTAGCGCTAATCGTTGCACTTGCCTTTCCATAATAATCCGTGGTTAGTGTTGTTGATGATAAATTAGCCGCACCCGGACCGCTTCCTGTACCACTAACACTCAGGCTGATGCTTTCATTATAAATTGGCTTACTACTCGCGTCGGTCGCAGCTAGGTTTAACGTCGTCGTTGCTTGCGCGCTGGTGCCACCGAGAATTAATGACTTGTCAACACTCACCAATTGAATCTCGGTCCCCGTAATTTGCACCGGAATTTGTTTACTCAAACTTCCTGCTTTAACTGTTATTGTTTCTACGCGGTTACTGGCATCAAGCGCGCCGGAAGAAAAAGTGACGACCGCTTCACCTTTTTCATCAGTCACAACCTGGGTTGCGCTGAGTTGTCCACCCGTGGCAGCAAAACTCACTTGCACGCCTGGTACGACACCATAATTCACATCCAACATGGTTGCGGTTATTTCTGTGGTCTCGGTATTATTCGTCAGAATAATTGGTTTTTCTGTTGCTAAAGACACATAGCTTGGTGTCGCCGCTTGAGTTTCGCTGGCAATAACATTAATGGTTATGGTTTCCGTATAACTACCGGCAATGATGGTCACTTTTGCTGTACCTAAAGTAATGCTAGTCAGCGTGACTTCAGCAATACCAAACTCATCCGTCACCACTTGTGTTTTACTCAAACTACCCAGGCTGGTGTTAAAGTTGATAGGATAATCTGGATAGGGGTCATCATTTTCCAAACTAAGAATGACACGAACCGTCGCCGAGGTATTGCCATCGGCATAAATGGATTCGCTGGTCGTGACCACACTCATAGCACCAATCGGTTCTGAAGGAATCGGTATTTCATCCTGCGATACCGCGCAAGCACTCAACAGAAAAATAACCAGCAAATAAAATAAGGGTCGTTTGGCCATGTGCATTTATCGACCCCTACCAACAATACTTTAAACTTTGTCTATGTCTAAGCAGGAATATTTTAGTGTTTATTTACTAAACCACAAGGCTCGAAAAAGCCGGGTCAGATACCAGTTTTTTCTTATATTCCTGAAAACTGCTATCCAACCCTGTAAATTGGTTTTGCGTGATATAACTATTTGTCTAACACAATAGTTTCACAACTCATTGCATCAATTGTCGGCGCACAACTCAACGTGAGATTATGATGCTCGATTATTTTTTTCGCACTCAAATGCTTTTTGTCATGAGTCGTATGTGCATCGGCCAGCAATGTAAGCTGATAGCCCAGACTCGACGCACGGCGCACCGTTGAATCGATACAAAACTCTGTAGCAAATCCACCGATGTACAAATGAGAAATGGCTTGTTTCTCTAGCTGTTGTTGCAAATCCGATGTTTGAAATGGATCAGCGCTTTGTTTGTGTACTATTTTATCTGTAGCCTCTACCAGTAAATCCGGATGCAAGCACCAGGCTTCGCTACCCTTCTCTAAAAACCCTGGCAAGTTATATTGCATAAAAAATATGGGTAGCTGTTGCGTACGTGCACGCATGTTAAGTAGATTAATTCGACTGATAATACGGTCAAGATCGTGAGCTTTGCCAGGTTGGGTTAGCACACCATATTGCATATCGATAATCAGAATTGCTGAGTTCATGTTCATTGCTCCTATCACAAAATTGTTTTCCAGAAATTCCGTGATGAGCGGATATAGATTAAGCACATTTGAAACTAAAGCAATAGATGAGCAAG
Organism: Gammaproteobacteria bacterium; assembly: GCA_029883265.1. Lineage (GTDB taxonomy): Bacteria > Pseudomonadota > Gammaproteobacteria > S012-40 > S012-40 > JAOUJM01. The sequence goes on along the minus strand of JAOUJM010000059.1, from coordinate 7,871 downwards.
ACATTCGCCAAGGACGATATAAGGGAAAAGAGTTCTTATGAGAAGGATTTAAAGAAGCCATCACTCTATCAAATAAATTTCGTTTTTGCAAAAAAAAAGTGCGGTCAGATACCAGTTTTTGCTAATATTAAAATTAACTGTGCTCTGATCCCACTTAAATGAAAACATTAGCTGCGCTTGGTTGGATAATTGGATTTCTGGAACAACAAAACATTCCTTATGTGGTGTGTGGTGGACTTGCAGCAAAGGTTTATGGCGCGAAAGAGAATTAAACGATATTGACATTTATGTTCCGGACGTAAATTTTCAGTCAGTTGTCGATTTTGGTTCTGCTTTTATCGCTTACGGCCCCACCCATCATCTGGGTGCTCAATGGGATTTGACCTATGTCAAGTTTAACTATCAATCTCAAGATATTGAAGTTGGCAGCGATAAGGCATGTAAAATTTTTAATCATCATCAATCAAAATGGATCACACCGGTAATCGACTTTCAAAACTATCAACGTCATAATATTTTTGGTGTCGAATTACGGGTCATGGCAAAAAACGATTTGCTGACATATAAGAAACTATTAAATCGAACCATTGATATCGAAGCTATTCTAGCAATTGAAGCAAACCCATAAAACGTGTTTCAAGTCGGAATAAAAAACGTATGTGTATCGCTGTCAATGCGTTTAATCGTGTGTTGATAGAGTGCGGATAAATGTTCACTGTTAAGTAATGTCTGAACTGGACCGACGCGTGTTTCACCATTGGCAAACATTAAAATCACATAATCGCAATAACGCCATACTAAATTAATATCATGCAGTACTATCATCGCGGATTTCTGTTGTTCATTTATTTTCAGTTTGAAGTGATCAAGAATACGAAGTTGCTGGTGAACATCTAAATGATTCACCGGCTCATCAAGTAAAAACAATTGTGGATCTTGCGTGAGCAAACTGGCGATAGCCAAACGTCGTGCTTCACCACCAGATAATGACAAATTTGAACGCTCAGCATAATCGTCTAAACCCACCACTTGCAACGCGGCATGGGCAAGCTGTTTATCTTTTTCTGTTTCCGTTTGCCAACGCTTTAGATGAGGATGACGGCCAAGCAATGTGATGTCCATAACACTTGCAGGAAATCCCTGCTCACTTTCCTGCAATAACAAGCCTATTTGTTTTGCAAGCTCCTTGGGCTTGAAAGACACTCGTGCTTGTTGATTAATGCTCACCTGGCCATGTTGCAGTGGATACAAACCCAGAAGGCTATGCAATAAGGTAGTCTTGCCCGCACCATTGCAGCCAATTACACCCCAACATTGAGCGGGTTCAATAGAAAAACTTAAATCCCGACATAAGGTTTTATCACCACGTTGTAAGCTTAAGTGTTGTGCACTCAATATCATAGACGTGCACCGCCACGATTAAGCAAGAACAAAAATACTGGCACGCCAATCAACGCGGTAATCACGCCCACGGGTAGTTGCTGCGGTGCGATTAGACTTCGCGCCAAGGTATCAGCTAAACATAATAAACTGCCACCGAGTAAAACCGATGCTGGAATTAAAATACGATGATCACTACCCATAAGTAAACGCACCATATGCGGGACAATTAAGCCAACGAATCCGACACTCCCTGCAGTGGTAACCGCACTCGCTGTCAGCAAGGCTGCGAGAAAAAATAATAAGCGCCGCAAACCAAGTACCGACACGCCTAAGGCACTGGCACTAAGTTCGCCACGGATTAACATATTCAAATCCCGCGCAAAAAACCAACTCGTGATCAAACCAAAAAATAAAAGCAAACTCGCTAAACCCGGCATACTGGCATAGGATAAATCACCCATAAGCCAAAACAGCATTCCAGGCAAATCACGCTCAGGTGCAATCGCCAAAATAAATGAAATCAAAGCGCCCCATCCGGCAGCCACCACCACACCGGTTAATAATAAACGTGTGGGAGTCCAGCTACCCTTACCATGAGAAAGTGCAAATACTATAAGCGTTGAAATAAGTGCGCCAAGGAATGCACCTAGATTTAATAGCAACACTCCGGCACCAAACAACATACCCGCCAATACCGCAACTGCCGCACCACCAGAAATTCCAAGCACATAAGGATCGGCCAGAGGATTGCGTAATAACACCTGCATTAGAACACCGGCCAGGGCGAGCAATGCACCGGTAACATAGGCGCTTAACGCACGAGGAATGCGTAGCTCCCATAATACCTGGCTTAAAACAGTATCTTGATGTGTCCAAAGCGCATCCAGCACTTGAGCAAAATTACTACTGACACTACCACTAACCAGCGCCCAATAAAGACTAATAATACTCGCAACAATGAGGCTTAGAAATAAGCTCGTGGCGCGCATTAGTCACGTAGACTCATCAATTGCCAGCCTGACTGCTTGGCCTTATGAGTTAATTTTTCATCGGCATCCACTGCGACCGGGTGCTCAACCAGTTCAAGCAAAGGAATATCATTATGCGAGTCACTATAAAACCAACTGTCTTTCAAATCGGCTTGTTGATTTTCTAACCATTGATTTAAACGTGTGACTTTGCCTAGCTGAAAACACGGTACTCCAGCAACTTCGCCCGTGTATTGACCATTTTCCAAGGCTGGATCAGTGGCCAATAAAATCTCAATTCCATACAATTTGGCAATAGGTTCGGTGACAAAACGATTGGTAGCAGTAATGATCATTAATGTATCACCCTGCGCTCGATGGTTTTCAACAAGCTGTTTGGCTTTATGCAATAACATAGGCTCAATCTCTGATTGAATAAATGTTGCGCGAAGTTCGAGCAATTGTTGCATGGGATGCTGACTTAAGGGTTTCAAACTAAAACGCAGGAACTCAAAAATATCCAGGGTACCTGCCTTGTATTCATCGTAAAAACGCTTATTTTCGCGCTCATAAAACTCGCCATCGACAATTCCTTGACGCACCAAATATTGTCCCCAAGCGTAATCACTATCCCCGGCAATTAAGGTGTTATCCAAATCAAATATCGCTAATGCCACGTAAAACCTCTTGTTTATCATGATTGTGACGGCTTATGTTAAATCAAATAAGCAAAAATACCAGCTAAGACCGTCATTTTGAGGCAAATAGGCCTAAGTCGGGTTTGATGTCAAACCCGGTTTTATGGAAGAATGGGCAGTCAGGTGCCAAAGGAAGCTAGTTCGTGATCGACCCGCAAGGATATCGCTTAAACGTGGGAATCATCCTGTGTAATCATCAGGATAAAGTACTATGGGCGCGGCGGATTGGTCAGGAGGCCTGGCAATTTCCTCAAGGGGGCATTCGCGAACAAGAGCAAGCGGAACAAGCCTTGATTCGTGAACTATGGGAAGAAATTGGCCTGGATCCCCATCATGTGGAAATTCTCGGTTCAACCCAGGGCTGGCTACGTTACAAACTCCCTAAACGATTGATTAGACACGGAAAAACTCCGCTCTGTATTGGCCAGAAACAACGCTGGTTTGTATTACGTTTTACGGGTAATGACCAAGATATTGATCTATCCCGCAGTGACAAACCCGAATTTGATCATTGGCGGTGGGTCGATTATTGGCATCCGCTGGCAGAAGTCGTTTCGTTTAAACGCGAAGTCTATGAACAAGCCCTCGCCGAACTTGAGCCATTCCTAAAACAAACAAAAAACCAAACCAGTGGCATCTAAAGAGTAGCCATTGAATATTTAGCTAAAACCAGCGTGGGAAAAATCAGTGTTAGAGACTTTAAGACGAATTGTACAAGAAGTGAACGAAGCACGGGACTTGGATCAGGCCCTACAGATTATTGTGCAAAGCGTCAAACAAGTCATGAAAACGGATGTTTGCTCAGTTTATCTCACGGATTTCAGTAATCACGATCGTGTGCTCATGGCCACCGACGGCCTAAATCCCAAATCCGTGGGACGGGTACGACTTAAACAAAACGAAGGCGTCACCAGTGTGGTATGTGAACGCGCCGAACCCTTAAACTTAGAAGACGCACCAAGTCATCCCAAATACAAATACTTGCCCGAAACCGAAGAAGAAGATTTTCACGCATTTCTTGGCGTACCAATTATTCACCATCGCAAAACCCTTGGTGTATTAGTCGTGCAACAATTACAAAAACGTTCATTTGATGATAATGAAGTTACCTTGTTAATGACTATTGCGGCACAACTCGCTGGCGCGATTGCCCATGCTGAAGCCAGCGGCGGCATAGATGGATTACGCCAAAGCAGTGACAAACGCCTCATGCATCGCGACCGTCCCTTTCGCGGTCTACCCGGTGCGCCAGGCGTTGCCAAAGGTTTGAGTCGTGTACTCTATCCATCAGCAGATCTGGATGCTGTACCTAATCGCCATACCGAGAACACTGAAAAGGAAAAACTGGCATTTTTAAATGCGGTTGAGGCGACACGTAAAGATATCAATGTGCTCAAACTACGCGTGGCACAATTGCCAGAAGAAGATCGTGCGTTATTCGATGCTTATTTATTAATCCTGGAAAGTGATAGCTTAATCAAAAAAACCTTAAGCAAAATTGATACGGGTTTATGGGCATCGACTGCTTTGCGCGATGTGGTTCAAGAGCAAGTCAAAGTATTTGCCGCCATGGAGGATGAGTATTTAAGCGAACGCTCGCAAGACATTAAAGATTTAGGCCGTCGTATTTTGGTTCATCTGCAAAGTAAACAAGATGGCGTGCGGTCTTATGAGGACAATACCGTGCTGGTTGGTGATGAACTAGCCGCTTCCGATTTGGTAGAAGTTCCACCGGACAAACTAGTCGCCGTTGTTTGTACTCAGGGCTCAGGTTCTTCGCATGTCGCCATTTTAGCGCGTGCACTCGGTGTACCTGCTGTCATGGGTGCGCAAGATCTCCCCACCAGCAAAGTCGATGCTTTAAATATCATCGTCGATGGCTATCAAGGTTGTATTTACATCAATCCGAGCGAAACTGTCCATAAAGAGTATGAGCGCTTAATTAATGAAGAAGCTGAATTATCTGCCGGTCTTGAAACGTTAAAAGGGAAACCCGCTGAAACTCCGGATGGTGTGCGAGTACCGCTTTATGTTAACTCAGGTTTGCTCGCGGATATTTCGACCTCATTAGAAAGTGGTGCGGAAGGCATTGGTTTATATCGCACAGAATTTCCATTTATGATTCGTGATCAATTCCCTGGAGAAGACGAGCAAGCACAAATTTATAAACAAGTGCTAAGCACCTTCGCCGGAAAACCAGTGATTTTGCGCACGCTGGATGTGGGCGGCGATAAAAATTTGAGTTATTTTCCTATCAAAGAAGATAACCCGTTTTTAGGTTGGCGAGGCATTCGAATTAGTTTGGACCATCCCGATATTTTTACCACTCAGTTGCGCGCCATGTTACGCGCCAGCGCGGGCCAAGATAATTTACATATTCTTTTCCCAATGATTACCAGTATCGATGAAGTCAAGGAAGCGGTGAATCTGGTCAACCGTGCACGCGAGGAATTACTTGATGAAGGGAAAGTCGATATTCATATGCCGCGTATTGGCGCTATGATTGAAGTCCCCTCGGCGGTTTATGAAGCTGAGTCTATTGCCAAACGGGTAGACTTTCTCTCCATTGGCACCAATGACTTGGTGCAATACCTATTAGCGGTGGATCGCAATAATTCGCAAGTGGCCGATTTATACGATTGCCTACACCCAGCAGTTATACGCGCAGTGTTGCAAGTGATGCAAGCAGCTTCAAAACAACAAATTCCCGTGAGTGTCTGCGGTGAAATGGCTGGTGACCCAGCAGCAGCATTATTGTTATTAGGCATGGGTTTGAATAGTTTAAGCATGAGCACAATTGCTCTACCTCGCATTAAATGGGTAATTCGAAGTTTTACCCAACAACGAGCAAAAGAATTGTTAGAACAAGCCCTTCAACTCGAAGGCGCCAAAGAAATTCGCCATTTACTCAACCGAGAAATTGATAATGCCGGCCTAGGTGGCTTATTGCGACCAGGGAAATAATCACCTATTTATTTGTCTAACCTAACAAATCCAACCATATACCATTATCAGAATTCCTTTCACTATCAGCGCTAAGGTTTAGGCTGGTGGATTTTTCATGGAATAAGCTTTGCACTTTTAACGCATAAGCATTTTGGAGTCGTTCATGTTGGAATTAGCTATAAGCACGTTTGTGGTATTAGTCGTGGTTATTGATCCTGTGGGTGTCGCCCCAATTTTTGGCGCACTCACGCAACACGCTAGCCAGACTTATCGCCGCACCATGGCACGACGTGGCGTTTTATTGTCATTTTTAATTCTCGTGTTTTTTTCCTTTGCCGGTCATTTACTGCTGACGGCTCTGGGCATATCCATGCAAGCTTTTAAAGTAGCCGGTGGTTTCTTTTTATTTCTATTGTCGATAGATATGGTATTTGCACGCCAATCAGGCTTACGTTCAACTACGCCCAAAGAAACTCACGAAGCTGAACATGCTGATGATATTTCTGTATTCCCGCTTGCGATTCCTTTGCTTGCCGGCCCTGGTGCAATGACGACATTGGTATTAATGATGGGCGAAGCAGCTGGCCGCATTGAACATATTAGCATCATCATGGCGATCCTGACCTTAGTATTGGTTTTGGTATATGCAGCCTTAATGTCCGCTGCGGTGATCATGAAAATTCTTGGAGAAATCGGCACGAACGTAGTCAGTCGTATTTTGGGAATTTTGCTCGCCGCACTCGCAGTGCAATATATGATCGATGGCATTCGCTCAAGTTTTGCTTTGACTTGACAGCGGGAATCAATTGTTATTAGTTTGAGTCCTTAAAAAAGGACATAGTTATGTTTAAACAACTCGATGCAGGATTGTGGGTTTATGATGAACCCTTGTCTTCATTAGGCGTTCAATTTGGTAATCGCACCACCATTGTTAAACTCGATAATAACAAACTTTTATTACACTCCCCCGGCAGGCTAGGCGACAAACTTAAAAATACCCTAGCCAGTCTTGGCACCGTTAACTATATAGTCGCACCTAATCGTTTTCACAGTTTGTTTTTTGATGCTTACCCCAATGAGTATCCACAAGTTGAAATTTTTATGGCGCCGGGATTGGATAAAAAGCGCCGCAACGTTCCCTGTTCAGGTATTTTAGATAATGCCGCTCATCCTGCATGGGCGTCACACTTGCAGCAATGTTTAATTCAAGGCATGCCGATATTTAACGAAGTCGTGTTTTTTCATCAAGCGAGTAAAACACTGATATTGACAGACTTGATTCTTAATATGCAGCCGCCATACGGCATCATGAATCACATTCACCTAATGATGCACAAAGCCAAAAATGGATTTAGTTTCTCAAGAATTCTTGCATGGATGATTCGAAATGAAAAGCGCTTCAGTCATAGTATTCAAACCATGTTGCAATGGGATTTTGAGCGAGTTATTGTTTCTCATGGGGAAATTGTCGAAAGTGGTGGAAAAGCATTATTGAAAAAAACTTTTTCAAACTATTTATAATTATCAAGTTGTCACTCGACATAAGGGCACATACATTTCATCAGCACTCACTCCACCATGCACACCAATTTGTGAAAAAGGTTTTTCACCAAGCAAGGTATCTTTAATCACATAATTGTCACGCATAATAATGACATAATCACCAATGCGATTTTTTAATTTTTTATGAAGCTCGCCCAGGCCATAAAAATTTTGCCGTAAAATTTCATCAACCGACAACACATCACACTGGTACGGCAAACACGCTTGTACAATATCAGGAAAGCTCAAAGCATATTCTGGTTTCACATAACAATAGGCCGCACGCGGTTCGCCACAGAGTGGTAGTGCCAGACTATTTTGAATCTCGGCATAG
>JAOUJM010000318.1 GCA_029883265.1 Gammaproteobacteria bacterium | reverse complement strand
TCTTCGTTATTGCCGTTGTGCTCAACCGATGCGCCGGTCATGAGCACGTTGCGGACTGTGATCAGGTTCCGGTGGTCTTTATAAGCAGGGGAGGTGGCGACGTGCAAAATCACGCCCTCGATAAAGTTTTTGGCGCTTTCATCCCAATGCACATCACCGCCGCTTTGCACCACCAGCGCATCGGCGATCAGGCCCGCATCCTCCACGATGTTTTTATTATCCAGGGTGAGCATGGCCATGGGGTTAAAGGAAGCCTTATAAGGTTTCACCCACTCCGCCGTGCGTTCAAAGGGATCGAGCACAAAGACTTTTTGTTTTAACCCTTGCGCCCGTCTGCGGGCGGTAATACTGGCCAGTTCGCCCTTGGGATCGATGACCAGCATGCTGCCCCGGTAAAAGAGCAGATTGGGAATGATCATGGAAACACCCTTACCGGAGCGAGAGCCCGCCACCGTGATCATATGGCGGTCATCTTCAAGGCCAATGAGCTGTTTATTCAGCACGCCTAGGAGCAGTTTGCCGCCGGGATTGCGCGGGTCATAGCGCAGGGTAGGGGAGGCGAGGATGGCTTCACTATCCGTCCAGGCCGCAAAGGGCAAATTGTGTTGATTGATATCGCGCGTATGAACGCCGCGTGGAAAGTCATTTAGGATATCGGACATTGTTCACCGTAAGGAATGACCATTCCATACCATAGGAAGAATTTTTTTATCTACTTTTTTTCAGAATAAAGGGGCTAGCCCTAAAAAAGTGTTCAAAGCGGAAGCCCGGTTTTCGGATCATTCTCCCCCAAAACGTTGTCTGTACGATTGAAAGAATTCATCCAAACCACTACAGTGTCGTGCAGTGGTTTGGTTATGGGATATAAAACCGAACAACGAAGGTGTTCAAGTTGTGGAGGCTTCGGCTCGACCAACTGCACCGAGTGGGTGTCTAATCCATCTCCAGGTGGACAAACCACTATTCCGGTCGTAAGTACGAAAACGTGCTTTACCTGTGGAGGGATGGGAACCACAGGCCATTCGGTGTATGAACCCGACCCTGTTCCACCAGTTTCAACAGGTTCACAGCCCCGTTCCCGCAAACAGCCGTGGTTTAAAGGAAAATCTCGTGGTTCAAGCGTAGACTTGGATGGGGGTGAGGCCCTCAAAAACGCGCACGCCAAGCCCATTGCGCTCTTGGCAGCCATCATTTCCGCCCTGGCGTTCTTCATCTACACGATCAATGACTTTGCCACGCCAAACCAGGGCGGGATTGTTTCCGCTCTGGTTTTTGTGGTGGTTTATTTCAACCTTTCCAAACCTCTCCGAGGGGTAACTCTGGCTGTAGTAAAACTGGTAGGGGTCACGGCCAAAGTCATTGGTAGTCTTTTCAAATTCGCGCTATGGATTGCCGTGATTGTTTTCATTGGGTATGTCATAAAAGCGGTCCTTTAGAGAAAGGAGCGGGGAGGGGAGTCCGAAGCAAAATAATGGGGCAACAGTTATTCTGCCTATTTTTACTTTTGATCACTTAGTTGATAACATTCCCCCCCTTCTTACTCTTCTATCGTTTATTAAAGAAAGGTACAGCATCATATTTAATTACAACAAGAATTTGATTGCGCCCATTTTGGTGATAGAAAAATTTTTATATATGGGAGGCGTCGAAAATGAATATGAAATTTTTTTTGCATCAATGCCTAGCAATAATTAGCTTTTTTTTTATTCTCGGTGGGTGTGCTACTCAGGAACAAAAAGAGAATACCTTTACAGATGAAGAAACAGAGAAAAACTTTGTAGATTATGTAATACTTGAAACAACGATCCTACAATCGGAAGGGGACAAGGGGAAAGGATTTCTATATAAACCAAAGAAGAGAGCAACATGTGGTCCTTTAATCCTGGAAGAATTCAACTTTATAATTAGAGACTTGCCCAAAACAGGAACGCCATGGGATGGCGAAATTGATGCCCACGTTCAATTATATAATGATAGTCGCCATGCCAAATTTCTCGCGAATGTTTACATTAAATGGGAGCTTTTTTTAGGTCCTGGAATCAATTTCCCCATCTATCGTGTAACAAGTGATCGCATTGGCAACGGGGACCGGCATAAAATTGGACCCCGAGGGCCATATGAACCCATTAATGATAAACAAATGCGCGTAGACGAATTGCTTAAGCAAAACCCAAAAGCCACTGTATATCTTACCTGTGGACGACTTGACGATTGAAGGTGATGTGTACTCTATATCAACTTTTAAAATATAAGATAGCTTATTTATAAAATTGGGGTGAAGTGGAAAAGTACATGGTTTGATTTAGATTAAACTAGTAGTGCTGAAGAAGTGGCTAACTATTATAATGGTCCCATTCTCAAGTTGGTTGATAGAAAAAATTTTATATATAGGGTAGCAGTATAGTAGGCACATTACTGTAATTTCGCACGCTTAGGATATTACCCTCCCGTTTAGCTTACGTGCATTTTGGCAGCATATTGCCTGCTACCCTATATTGACTTCTAAGCTCGAATTTTACATAAAACTTTTTCTTGTTTCCGGACATTCTTGAAAGGGGGTATCAAGTGAATAGAAGAAAAATCTTGTCTATTCTTGTTCTTGGAAGCCTTTTATTGATTCCTTTTACAGCCAATGCCGACCAGTTTAACCAATGTTTTTCGTATTTGAAAGGCTATCTATTTGTCAATGGAAGTTTGAACAGTTCGATCAGCGTTCTCTACAAGGAGAAAGACGCCGGAGGAAAAATCACTACAGACAAGGCATCTGTTACAAATTATTACGTTAATGAAAAAGGTGTGAAAGAAACCGACAATTACGATGCCCAATTTACGGGTAATGTTTATAATCCAATAATTAGGCATAACAAGCCGCGTATTAGGGTGTTAGCCAAGGAACGCGGTGACGGCACTATTTTTTCCAATAAAGGAACTGTGATCTCTGAATTGTGTGAGTGGAGAACCTTTCACAAAGTGGAGTGTGTGGACAAAAGTTATAATTTTAAGAGCAGTTGTTGGAAATGTGGTAGTTGGACACCAATGAAACCAACTCCTACGAGCTGTGACCTTTTGCCGTGATATTTTGACCAAGAGTTGCAGCTGTTCACGGATGATCTTGAAAGTACCTATATGGGAGGCATCGAAAATGAATATGAAATTTTTTTTGCATCAATGCCTAGCAATAATTAGCTTTTTTTTTATTCTCGGTGGGTGTGCTACCCCTGTGTGTCAACCTGCTCCCATACACTCGTTGTTTGGGATAACATAGATTTCAGGGGGAAACAGACAGGATTCATGAAATGCCAAAATCAACATTAGATCGACCGAGGACCCAGATTGCGCCAGAACCATCATTGGAGAAGCGAATACGTCGCCGCTTCAGCACAGAGGATAAGCTTCGTATCATGAATGAAGCGCGGGCGTGCCAGCACGGCGAGCTTGGTGCCCTTCTGCGTCGTGAAAAGATTTACCACAACCAACTCTCGGACTGGCGACGAGAATTGACAGAATATGGCGTGGCTGGATTGGAGAAAAGTGCACCAGGCCCCAAAGCATCCAAGACGCCGGCTCAGCGACGAATTGCTCAACTGGAGAAAGAAAACAGTCGACTGAACCGTAAGCTAGAGATCGCGAATGATTGCCTAGAGCTGCAAAAAAAAGCCTTCGCCATGCTCGACCGCGTGAGCAATGGGAACGAGGTCTGAATATGGTGATGACAGAACGCCCTGCCCACGTACCGTTGGTGGCCGCCTGCCGCGCCCTGGCTCTCAACCGAAGCACGGTCTACGCTTGGCGTCGCCATGTCGTCAACGACGAGCCCCCACGACGTTCCCGTAAAGCATCGGTCCAACCCCGCGCGCTGAGTGCCGAGGAACGCGCCACCGTTCTTGAGACCCTGCATAGTGAGCCGCATCAGGATCAACCGCCGGCTGAAGTGTACCAGCGCCTGCTCGAACACGACCAGTATTTGTGTTCGGTCAGCACGATGCATCGACTTCTTCGCCGCGTCGGTGAACATGGTGATCGGCGTCCCCAGAGACCGGCTCAGCACCATGCCATTCCCAGGCTCGTCGCCCACGCCCCGCACGATGTTTGGTCGTGGGATATTAGTAAATTGCCGCTGATTCGCCGGGGTAGATATCTGTCACTGTATGTCGTGCTGGATTTATTCAGTCGCTTCGTAGTGGCCTGGATGGTGTCGTTGAAAGAGAACAGTGCCCTGGCCAAACAGCTGATGGATGAAGCGACGGAACGCTATGGTATTCAGCCGGGCCAGCTAACCGTGCACCAAGATCGAGGCGCACCAATGATCGCGCACGGATACTTGGATCAAATGCGTGAATTGGACGTGACGTGCAGCCACAGTCGACCGCGAGTCAGCAATGACAACCCCTTTAGCGAAAGCCAATTTAAGACGCAAAAGTATCAGCCTGACTATCCGGGGCGATTCGATAGCGTGTCGCACGCCAGGCAATGGTGTGAGGGGTACTTTGATTGGTACAACTTTGACCACCACCACAGTGGGTTGGCCGGGTTTACGCCAGAACAGGTCTTTACAGGACGTTACCGTGAAGTTGCGAAGCAGAAACAACGCGCTCTTGATGCTCGTTACGAATGTACCCCTGAGCGATTTGTGCGTAACCGGCCTATTGTACCGATGCCTCCGAGTAGCGTAGCCATCAATCCCATCAAAACAAACACAGAGAATGCCACGGTGCTTGAAGATCGAGTGAATTTTCCGACTCTGCCGGCGGCTGGCTACAAGAAAAGTACATTATCTTTGAAATGACTGTCCAAAACAGGTTGACACGTTCCGCGGGTAAATAGCCCGGAGCTCCATCTTTCGCATCAAGCGTTGGATGCGTTTACGATTCACTCGATACCCCCGTTGTTGAAGCTCAACACATAGGCGACGGCTGCCATAGAACGGCCATTTCAGATAGAGCTCGTCAAGTTGACGCATCGAATCAATGTCTGCCGTTGAAAC
>JAOUJM010000290.1 GCA_029883265.1 Gammaproteobacteria bacterium | reverse complement strand
AGCCCATGCAAATCGAGTAAAGTGAAAAGCTTTTTATATTTATTTGCACTATAATTAACGCCTGTTATACATTATTACTTGCTGAGGTTTTTGAGTGCGTTTTCTTTTAGGGCTTATTTCATTCATTTGTTTTGTTTTCATATCCGCTTGCACACCCTCGCGCCTAGTTACTCCTTTGCTTCAAGACGAAGTCTCCTTGACCACAAATTTTGGTGGACCGCTGATTGGTTTTGCTGATACGGTGATCCCAATACCGCTTAGCGCAGTAACCATTGCCAAAGGCGTGGAAAACGATTTGTCCATCTACACAGGCCTGCATACCACAGCTCTTAGTTATGGTTTAATTCATTGGGATGTTGGTTTGCTCAAACAGCTCAGCACACCTAAAAAACTGCGTCCAGGTTTGAGTGTTTCACCTAGCTTTAATTTTATGCTCGATGTTTGGCAGCAAAAACCAGCATTTTATCCAAGCTTGGATATCAATCTTTATTGGTTTTACCCTAAATCAGGCAACATGAGCTATATCGGTTCGGGCAATTGGTTCGAACTCAAACGAACCCGTGCTTATGACGAACCACAATCCAATTTTTGGATTACCAGTGTTCACGCGGGCCATACCTGGATTTGGCCGCGCTGGAAATTAAATAGTGAAATCAAATTTCTCGCACCTTTTGATAATAGCGAATACAGTATTGTTGATTATAAAAGTCCAAGCCAGAATGGCGCGATTGGTTTTTATGTGAGTGCGACTTATGATTTTTAGACTTGGCTTATTGTGTCTGTTCTTAAATCTAAGCATTGGTTGTTTTCGCCTCGACGCAAATCTTTATAACAACGACAATAGCATCGATGCCTATCGATGGGATGCCTATGACGGTCATGTGGATTTTGTCTTGGATAGCAGCTATGACATTCCCGCCCCAGAATTTAATTATTTCACTTTAGAATCCAATAACGCCGGTGATAGAAAAACCATTCATGCTTTGTATTTAGGTGATATGGCAAATATCACGACGGACACAGTGATCTTATATTGTCACGGCAACCGAGATCATATGGACTTTTACTGGCCACGTGCAAAATTACTCGCCAATGGTGGTTATGGGATTTTAATGTTTGATTATCGTGGTTATGGTCTATCCGAAGGCGAACCCAGTGAATCAGGCTTGTATGCAGATACTCGCGCGGCAATTCAATGGTTGGCTGACAATGGAGTTAGCAACAATCAATTGATATTTTATGGTTTCAGCATGGGCTCGGCACCTTGTACAAAATATGCAGCCGAACCTTTTTTATTGACACCATCAAAACTTATTTTAGAAGCACCATTTGCATCGGCTGAAGTTATGGTGCAAGACGGTACCTTGCTCGCCATACCGGGCAGTTATGTCACCAATTTAAAAATCAATAATGTAGAAAACATTAAAAAAGTTACGCAGCCCCTAATGTGGATACATGGTTATGAGGATATTGATCTAGCGTTAAAAACCCATGGCGAAGTCGTTTTTAAAAATCACGGTGGCAGCTCACGTAAAGCCTTGCGGGTAACAGCCGGCACCCACAACAATTTACCAGAAAAAATTGGTTTCCTGAATTATCTAAATCAGATTAGTGATTTTGTTATAAATTATTAGTTTACTCCGATTGAATTAGCATAACCCTAGACAACATAATAAATGCCTGGTTTTTTTTTTGGCTAAAACAAATTTGCGAAGCTATCGCCTACTTTATTTGACGGCGTGCGACCACAGCCATTATTGGCGGTTACATAATAGCGAATACTGGTGAAACCCTGATTGATCCAAGTTTGTGCTTGAGTTGCGGTCACATTATAGGTAAACGATTGTAGATTCGCACTGACCTCACCAACAATTGCAGGGCGCACTCCAAATTGAGAGGGCAGTAGCTCTGCATAAACACTAAAGCCAGATTCATTATTGGATTGATCAGACCAATCAATTGTAATATTCGCTGAGGTAGTTCCGACGGCAACGGCTGAAACCGTGTTCAAAACCGGTGCGGTAGCCAACGCGCTAGGTGGTGTGGAGCGTGTCATGGTGGCCCACGCTGATTCACCCATGGTATTCACTGCTTTGATTTGATATCGATAAAAACGGCATTGACCTGTAGCACTGACATCGTCATAACGCAAAGTGGTCGCTGCAATATTATCGCCTAACAGCGTGTAATTATAAGTACCACCATTGATCCGAGAAATATCCGCTCGCCGTAATACAAACGAATCGGTGCTATTAAGCTCGGTTGAATTATCGCTCCATAGCATCGCCAAACCGGGATCAATGAGCGGGAAACTAATTGCAAAACTAGGTTGTGATGGCACACCTTTTAAAGTGGTCGCGCTAACCACGGGGCTGAAATCCACTGATGCGCCGCCGCTATTTGAAGACAGCACACGATAATAATAAGTGGTGAACGGATCTAATTGAGTATCAGTAAAACTCGAAACATCAGCATCTACACTTGTTATACTGCTAAAACAACAATCAATACTCGCACTTCTCTGAATGGTAAATTGATCAGCGCTCGATGTTTGATTGCTCGCCGTATAAGACCACGAAACCAAGATTTCTGTATCCGATTGCTCGATCGCACTAGCAAGTGCAGGTGCCTGCGGAGCGGCTTTATTGGTTAAGTGATTAACCGTATTCGATTGTGCCGATTCGCCCCCCGAATTGCTTGCGCTGATTCGATAATAATAGCGACTATAAACATTCAAACCAGTGTTATCGATATAACTTGTTACATTGGCATCCACTGTATCGAGTAGAACATCAAACATACCAAGCTGATTTTCTGCTCGATATATAAGATAAGCGCTCTCATTGCTCACATCACTCCAACCAATCTGCAACACACCTTGCTGTTCACTTGGAGCGGAAATTGACGTTATCATAGGTGTGTCCGGTACAGTTTCTAAAGTGCTAAATACAACAAACTCTCCTGCTTCACCACCGGAATTTTTTGCCAACACTTCCACTTGATATAAAGTATTGGCGCTTAATTCTGTTAACAATAATTGACGCTTGCCACCATCCAGCGTTACGGAGCTATCAACAATAAAAACATCACCAACAAAACGTCTAATCGTCACAACAAATTCATCAGCACTTTTTGCGACATCCAAAACCTCATGATCCCAATTAATGCTTGCCGACAACTGACGAATATTAGTAACACGAATATTCGTCGGCACACTTGGCGCTTGTTTGATTGTAAAGCCTAACACTTCATCGCTATAGGGTGACGCGCCTTGCTGATTGACTGCACGTACGCGATAATAAAATTGAGTGTTTGGTACATAGCCATTGCCATTATTATTATCAACAAACTGTGTAGTATCGGCAGGTAGCACTGCTAGTAATTCATAATCACCAGCGACAAGTCGGCGTTCAATGCGATATTCGGTTTCATAAACAGTATAATCATTCCAACGAATCGTGATTGTCGATGTTGAATTGATGCTAGCAGAAACATTGCCCGGCGCAGGAGGTACGTCAGGGAGTGTCAAAACAGTATTTGAATAAATATAAATAGAATCACCCAAACGATTACTCGCTGCAAGTCGGTACTCGTACTCGACTAATGGATTAATATTTTTATCGACATAACTTAGCGAGCCACTTAAAGGTTTGGCAATGCTTAGATAATTATCCTTGCCAGACAGGCTTCGTTGTAGAACAAAATATTTTTGATTATTGTCGGCTAAATTTTCCCATGTTAACAACACATGACCGCTATCCAGATTACTAGCCACTAATGTCGACGGTGCAGAAGGAATTGCCTGCGGTGCTTCTTTTGTTGTGACCGCAACTACATCTGATGGCTCGGCATCACCAACAGAATTTGTTGCGACGATTCGATAAAAATAAGTTTTTAATGCTTGCAATTCCTGATTTAAATAAGCACGACTGTTTGCACCAAGATTGGCAATTTTCTCGAAGCCAATAGTGGATGAACTCGCGCTACGCTCTATAATATAGTCACTTTCATCCGATGCATTATCCTTCCAATATAACTTGACCGTATCTTCAGCTACAGCCTCGGCTGTTAAATCGCTTGCGGCTAAAGGAACACTGGCTGGCATAGGCGCGGAGGTAAACGATGCGATGACTAGATCCGATTCTCCTACACTATTAAATGATCGAATTGCAAAATGATATTGCGTGTCAAACTTTAACTTCAAATGATGTGTTAAATCAGTGCTGTTCACTTGAGCCAACAAAGGTTTGCTGTCAAAACTAGCTGGATCGTCGGCATCAATGCCGCGATAAATTCGAAACTGTGTTTCGTTATCTGATTGATCCTGCCATTGGAAGCGTAAACCACTCTCGACTTGAGAAATACTAAAATCAATTGGTGCAACAGGAAGCTGAGACGCTACTGGTTTGGTGGTAATCAGCACAGCCTCGGTTGCGCTGGATTTACCAATATTATTGTAGGCCCGAACTTGTAAACGATATTCAGTTTCGGGTAAAAATCCTTGTAATATTGTTTGCGTGTTATTGCTTTCGACTATTTTGATCCCACTAGCAATGCCATCTAATGGATCAAGTAACTCAATAGAAAATGCAATTTCACTAGTTGAGTTATCGTTCCATTCGAGCTTAAGAGCATTGCTTGATAGTGCTTGTCCGCGAAGATGACTCGGTGCAGCGGGTGTTTGGTTATCTATTTTGCTGGCAAAAAGTGCTACCGTGCCAAAACACTCGACATCACCATCGATACTGGCCCTAATTTGCCATCGCAAATCACCATGAAAGGTAGTCTCGTCAATTTCATCCGATTTGAAAAGCAGTGTGATCCATTTTTCTAGTACTTCATCAAAAACCTGTCCACTCCAAGCAATCTCATCGATTTTTGCCTCACCAACAAAAATCCCTACCTCATCGGTTATACTTATTTGTGATTCGACCTGATTGAGCGTTAAACTGGTTTGAATTTGATCCAGGAATCCGGGTATTTGCTTAGAGGCTGCAGTATCACAAGCATAACCTTTGTGTTGCCTGGTGACTGCCCAGATTCCCTCTGCGTTGACCATTGCGAGATGTTTTTTGTCATTATCAAGGTTGGCATCATTATCTTTTGCGTTATCACCCGCTTTGCCGCAACTGAATAAGAATGGGATGAGAAACCCAAGCACGATGCTGGGGAATAGTTTTCTAATCATGCTGAATGCACTCCCAAAAATCAAAGTCGCCTGTGTTCAGCATCCGTTGCCAATACGGTTTTTATAACGTTAACGTAATGTCTAGCCTATTCTAGGCTAGCTTTGACGGGCTTCCCTTGCCTTGATCAAGTAACAAGTCTCGCCATAACAGCACCCAGAGTGGAATACACTCTAATGAGAGGTTTTATCTTCTTAGTTAGCTTTCGATTCTACTACAGTTTTACCTAGTTTTCGATTATAAAGAGAACAGATGTCATCAATTGGATTTTATCCATAGTTTAAACTCAGTGCCGATGCTGATGGGTCTTAAGTGCTTTGTTCTTGTGGGGTCCAGCTTTTTACTGATAATTGTTTGCAAACATAAACGAGATAAATAGACATCAAGGCCGCGAAAAAGCACCATACGGAAATGAATGCATAGCCATAAATAAGTGCTGAACTGATAAGACTCAGCAATATAATCACA
>JAOUJM010000289.1 GCA_029883265.1 Gammaproteobacteria bacterium | reverse complement strand
ATTTTCGGTTGCAGTTAACACCATGGTATCTTCATTACCATCGCCAATAATTAAGGCGATCACGCTTTGACCTTTGCCAAGTTTGATACCGCGCACGCCATAGGCATTACGTCCCATGGGACGTACATTTTCTTCATTAAATCGAATCGCTTTACCTGAACTGCTAAATAATAAAATGTCTCTACTGCCGTCAGTAATGCTCACGCCGACAAGTTGATCATCTTCAGGTAAATCCATTGCGATTAAGCCGGATGCACGTGGACGAGAAAATTGAGACAACGACGTTTTCTTCACCGTACCTTTGCTCGTGGCCATGAATACAAATTCATTTTCTTTGTATTCATGAACCGGCATGATAGTGCTAATGCGTTCATCCTTGGATAAAGGCAATAAATTCACAATGGGTCGGCCACGTGCGGCCCGTCCCGCTTGAGGAATCTCATAAACTTTTAACCAATATACTTTACCTAAACTTGAAAAACATAAGACCGTGTCGTGACTGTTAGATATAAATAATTTATCAATAAAATCTTCGTCACGTACAGAAGCCGCTGCTTTACCACGACCACCACGACGTTGTGCCGTATATGTGGTTAACGGTTGCGATTTCACATAACCGGCATGGGACAAGGTCACAACCACATCTTCTTCGGTAATTAAATCTTCGATACTTAAATCTTGTTGACTGCTAACAATTTCCGTACGACGTTCATCGCCATATTCTTGCTTGATTGCCAGCAACTCTTCTCTAATCACTTCCATGAGCCGATCCGGATTACTCAGTATTAATAAAAGTGCTTCAATTTGTTCGAGTAATTCTTCATATTCTTTTAGAATTTTATCCTGCTCTAAACCGGTTAAACGGTTTAAGCGCATATCTAAGATCGCTTGCGCCTGGGTTGGTGATAGATGATAACCATCATCAAGCAAACCAAACCTGTTATCCAACTCTTCTGGACGCGAAAGTTTTGCGCCCGTGCGTTCCAACATGGAAACCACCGCACCGGGCGCCCATGCTTGTTTCATTAAAGCCACTCGCGCTTCGGCTGGTGTAGGTGAAGCTTTGATCGCGGCAATAACTGGATCGATATTGGTCAACGCTACCGCCAAACCTTCCAAAATATGTGCACGATCCCGCGCTTTGCGTAGTTCGAAGATTGTACGCCGGGTAACCACTTCGCGACGATGACGAATAAAGGCTTGTAAAATTTCTTTTAGTGAAAGCTGTTTAGGCTGACCGTCAATCAAAGCAACCATATTAATACCAAACACATTTTGCATTTGTGTTTGTGAATATAGGTTATTGAGAATTACTTCGCCGTTTTCGCCCCGACGTAATTCAATCACCATGCGCATTCCGTCTTTATCAGACTCATCACGTAATTCGCTGATACCTTCGATTTTTTTATCTTTCACCAGCTCGGCAATTTTTTCTAATAAACGCGCTTTGTTAACTTGGTAAGGTAGCTCGTTAACAATAATCCGTTGTTTACCATTATCATCAACTTCCACTGCAGCACGAGCGCGCACATAAATGCGACCACGACCACGCGCATAAGCTTCTGCAATACCACGCGCACCGTTGATGATACCCGCTGTGGGAAAATCGGGGCCTGGAATATGTTGCATTAAACCCTTCACATCAATGTCAGGATTCTCCATAAGGGCAATGCAACCATTAATGACTTCATGCAAGTTATGTGGTGGAATATTGGTGGCAATCCCAACGGCGATCCCGGATGAACCATTGACCAATAAGTTCGGTGTACGCGCTGGCAACACCACCGGTTCTGATTCAGATTCGTCGTAGTTAGGTGCAAAATCAACCGTATCTTTTTCAATATCGGCTAATAATTCATGCGCAATTTTCGCCATACGCACTTCGGTATAACGCATCGCTGCAGGTGAATCACCGTCGACCGATCCAAAGTTACCTTGGCCATCGACTAACATAGCACGCATGGAAAAAGGCTGTGCCATACGTACAATGGCATCATAGACAGCCGTATCACCATGGGGATGATATTTACCGATAACATCACCGACCACACGGGCGGATTTTTTATACGGTTTGTTCCAATCGGTGCCTAACTCGTTCATGGCATATAACACGCGCCGATGAACCGGTTTTAAACCATCGCGAACATCGGGCAAGGCACGCCCTACGATGACACTCATGGCGTATTCCATATAGGAATTACGCATTTCGTCTTCTATGTTGACGGGTAAAACTTCTTTAGCAAAAGATTCCATAAATCGCTTCAATCCTTCCTACAATCACCACCGAAGCAGGACCGCTGAAATTCACACAAGACCGGAATTGTAGCACAAGCAATAGGCTCGCTGTAAGCCGCTTATTTATTTAATTTTCAGGCTGTTAGCAATGACTGCATTTTTGCGCTCGTGGGCGCCTCAATAATGCCTTTTTCCGTCACAATAAAGTCGACCAAATCAGCCGGAGTAACATCAAACGCAGGATTTCTGGCGTCGGCGCCGGATGCAGCCAAAGCATGGCCACCACACGCTAAAACTTCCTGGCTATCGCGATTTTCAATAGGGATATCAACGCCGTTTAGGGTTTGCATATCAATGGTAGAAGTAGGTGCAGCAACCATGAATTTCACACCATGATGCCGTGCTAAAACGGCTAGGCTATAGGTGCCGATTTTGTTCGCCACATCACCATTTGCGGCAATTCGGTCAGATCCAACAATCACCCAGTCGATTAAACCCTGTTGCATCAAATGACCAGCCGCACCTTCACATTGCAAGGTCACCGGAATATTGTCATGCAATAATTCCCAAGCAGTTAATCTTGCGCCTTGCATCCATGGACGGGTTTCATCGGCATATACTTGAGTAATCTTGTTTTGTTGCCAAGCCGAACGAATCACACCTAGCGCGGTACCGTGCCCCCCGGTAGCCAATGCCCCCGCATTGCAATGAGTCAATACGCGTGAACCGGATTGGAGTAATTCAGCACCCAAGGCCCCCATGCGAAAATTCGCCGATATATCCTCTTCGTGAATTTGCACCGCTTTGGCCAACAACGCTGTTGGCCAGTCAGCAGATTCGTATTGTTGTAATACTTTTTCCATCTCAGCCAAAGCCCAAAACAGGTTCACTGCGGTGGGACGACTTGCCGCCAAGGTTTGCATATCGGCTTTAACCTTGGCTTGGTAATCCGCCGTTGACTGATGTTGCTGGGCTGAAAGTACCATGGCGTATGCCGCAGTGATTCCAATTGCCGGCGCACCACGTACTACCATGTCAGTAATCGCCTGAGCAGCCTCGGGTACATTATCAAATAACAAATACGTCTCTTCAGCGGGTAATTTTCGCTGGTCGAGCAAACGTAGACTACCATCGGCCCATTGCACCGGTTGTAACTGCAAAGAAAATCGTAAATCTGCCATGAATCGCCCTACCTTAGCCAATTTGCCTGGGATCATACCCCAGTGACCACAAAGCGCAAGCAAGTTATACTCTGCTGCTAGTGAACGGAGAAAGACCTCATGGAAAACGTCGATAGTTTAATTCATGCCCGTTGGATTATTCCGGTTAATCCGGAATATGTTGTACTGGATCACCATAGTGTGGCTGTTCGAGATGGTGAGATTATTTCTATTTTACCGCAAACTGAAGCCAAACAACGATATCAGAGCGTGCAGGTATATAATCTTGATGATCACGCCCTAATTCCCGGTTTAATCAACACCCATACCCACATGAGCATGAATCTTCTACGCGGTTACGCCGACGATTTGCCGCTAATGACCTGGTTACAGGAGCACATCTGGCCTGCCGAAGCTAAACATGTAGACTGGCAATTCGTACGCGATGGTACCGAACTAGCAATTGCAGAATCCATTCGTTGCGGCGTGACTTGTTGCAATGATATGTATTTTTTCCCAGACGCGGCCATTGAAGCCGCCGAGGCCGCCAATTTTCGCCTGTCTGTTGGTTTAATCGTTTTGGACTTCCCCACAATATGGGCTGCCAATGCCGATGAATATTTGCAAAAAGCCTTGCGCATACACGATCAGGCTAAACAAAATAATCTAATAACAACCACCTTTGCACCCCACGCACCCTACACGGTTTCCGATGAACCGATGCAAAAAATAATCACATATGCCGAAGAACTGGATATTCCCATGCATATTCATGTGCATGAAACTGCAGGCGAAATTGCGCAACAGGAGCAACGCCCGCTCGCCCGCTTGCACGACTTAGGCATGTTATCGCCACGTCTTCTTGCGGTTCATATGACCCAATTAAGTGAGGAAGAAATACAACTCTGCTCCCAAACCGGACTTAACGTGATACATTGCCCGGAATCCAACTTAAAATTGGCAAGTGGTTTATGTCCCGTGGGCCAACTCATGAAGGCCGGAGTCAATGTTGCTTTAGGCACTGATGGTGCAGCAAGTAATAATGATTTGGACATGCTCGGTGAAATGCGTACAGCTGCTTTGTTAGCAAAAGTAGTGGCAAATGACGCCGCTTGTCTGGATGCCCACCAAGCCTTGCAAATGGCCACGCTTAATGGTGCAACCGCCTTAGGCCTGGCTGACCAGATTGGCAGTCTGGAAATCGGCAAACGCGCGGATATCACAGCAATTGATTTGAGTGCGATTGAAACTCAGCCCGTTTATCACCCAATTTCCCAGATCGTTTATGCGGCGGGCAAAGAACAAGTATCACATGTTTGGATCGACGGCCAGAATGTTTTAAATCAACGTCAGCTCAGCACAATCAATGAAAAGCAATTAAAACACACGGTGCATGAATGGCAGAAAAAAATTGCAACCCAGGAACGCTAATGGAAACGACATCGACAAATTATGAGCAAGCCGAATTAAACAAGTTTGAACAACTAGCCTACCGTTGGTGGGATCCCGAAAGTGAATTTAAACCACTGCATGAAATTAATCCTTTGCGTTTGCGTTTTATCCAAAAGCATTGTCCATTAGAGGGTAAACAGGTGTTAGATGTGGGTTGCGGTGGCGGCATTCTCAGTGAGGGCATGGCACGCATGGGGGCTCAAGTGAGTGGTATTGATATGGGTGAAGCACCTTT
Organism: Gammaproteobacteria bacterium; assembly: GCA_029883265.1. Classification (GTDB taxonomy): domain Bacteria; phylum Pseudomonadota; class Gammaproteobacteria; order S012-40; family S012-40; genus JAOUJM01. The sequence goes on along the minus strand of JAOUJM010000289.1, from coordinate 585 downwards.
GGAAGTGGCTAAACTTCATTTACTTGAAAGTGGATTAAATGTGGACTACCAGCGTTGTACCGCCGAGGATTTTGCGAAACAACATCCAGAAAAATTTGATGTAGTTACCTGTATGGAAATGTTAGAACATGTGCCTGATCCACAATCGGTCATCCAAGCCTGTTTTGAATTACTCAAACCCGGTGGTCAAGTATTTTTCTCGACAATAAACCGTAATGCTAAATCCTATTTGTTTGCTATTGTCGGTGCAGAATATCTTTTAAAACTGCTACCTAAAGGAACTCACGATTATAAAAAATTCATCAAGCCTGCTGAACTCGCTAACTGGATGCGCGTGGCTCAATTTGATTTATCGCAAATCAAAGGCATGAGCTATAACCCGATAACTAAACAATACAGCCTTGGGAAAGATATTAATGTTAACTATCTTGTTGCCGGCAGTAAAGCTGAGGCATGATGATTAATACCGTATTGTTCGACCTTGATGGCACTTTAGCCGACACTGCACCGGATTTAGCGTATGCATTAAACTTGTTACTCAGCCACAAAGGTCAAGCACCATTAGCCTTTGAGCAAATACGTCCC
>JAOUJM010000288.1 GCA_029883265.1 Gammaproteobacteria bacterium | reverse complement strand
ATGTATAACTACCAGCATCTAATAATGCTGTAGGACGTGGATTTTGAATGCCCCACTTCATGGATTGAACCACGACGCCACAAACTAATGCGGCGGTAAATAAGGACCATAGCAATTTTGCTTGGCGTCCAATAAAAATCATAATCAACATTAATAATGTCAGCACATCACCGGCTAGTGTCATGTGTTGCCAAAAAACAGTGCCAGTGTATTGGCTGAAATTATTAATAGTGAAAAATAAGCTTTGGTTGCTTTCGCCGAAAACGATTATCGCGAGTAGAAAAAACAGAATAGTTATGGGCAGCCAAAAACGTTTTTGTGAAAACTTAATGCTTGGCGGTGACATCATCAGGTTTCGATACTCAAAACTTGTTGTAAAGCTTGTCCATCGAAAAACACTTGACCATTGATTAAGTGTAAGCGTTTTTGTGCAAACCATTGCACACATAACGGATAAAGCTGGTGTTCGGCACTGTGAACTTTATTGGCTAGTGATTTTGCATTATCTTTTTTGTCCAGCAAAACTTTTGCCTGTGCTACAACAGGGCCTCCATCTAATTCCTCAGTCACAAAATGCACGCTCGCGCCGTGCTCGCGTGCCTTGTCATCAAGTGCTCGCTGATGGGTGTTGAGGCCGCGATAGGCGGGTAATAAGGAAGGATGAATATTTAGCATGCGTGCTGCATAGTGTTGTACAAAAGCAGCAGAAAAAATTCGCATAAAGCCGGCGAGTACGACTAAGCCGGGATTGAAATCATCAATGAGTTGAATTAAGGCTTGATCGTATTCATCGCGTGAGTTGAATAGTTTATGATCCAACACTCGGGTGGCAATACCGGCCTGTTGTGCTTTATGCAATCCAGCAGCGTCGCCACGGTTGCTTATAACGGCAACAATTTGGAAGTCACCGAATTGTTGTTGGTGATCGATCAAGGCCTGTAGATTACTGCCTTTGCCCGAAATTAAAACAACAATGGCAAGTGGACTATTGCTATTTGTAGTCATGCTTAATTGCTTAGAATAACCGCCGGACTTGCTTGCTTACTTGCCTCAATACGACCGATTAATTGTGCGTTTTCACCCGCTTGATTTAATTGGTTCAACACCGATTCCACATTCGTTTCGGCGACAACTACACACATACCCACGCCACAATTAAAGGTGCGATACATCTCTTCCAATGCTACATTGCCTTGCGCTTGCAGCCATTGAAACAGTGGAGGCAAAGGGATTAGTTTTAAATCGATTTCTGCTTGAGTGTGTTCAGGCAATACGCGGGGTAAGTTTTCTAACAAGCCGCCGCCAGTAATATGTGCAGCCGCTTTGACTAAACTTTGCTGCATTAGCGGCAACAAGGATTTGACATAAATTCGTGTAGGCTCGAGTAAGGCCTCTCCAAGGGTGCGACCGTCAAACTCACTTTCTAAATCGGCGTTAACCGTGGCGACTATTTTTCTCGCCAAAGAATAACCGTTGGAATGTAAGCCTGATGATGCGATACCAATCACGGCATCGCCAGCTTTTACCGATTGACCATCAATTAAGCGCGATTTTTCAGCGATACCTACGCAAAAACCAGCGAGATCGTAATCACCAACTTGGTACATGCCGGGCATTTCAGCAGTTTCGCCACCGATTAAGGCGCAAGCGGCTTGTTCACAACCCTTGCCGATACCGCGAATGACGTCTGTCGCCTGGCTCGAGTCCAGTTTGCCCGTGGCATAATAATCAAGAAAAAACAAAGGTTCAGCGCCCTGCACTATTATATCGTTAACACACATTGCCACTAGGTCAATGCCAATGCTGTCATGTTTATTCATTTGCATGGCGAGTTTTAGTTTGGTGCCAACACCGTCGGTGCCGGACACTAGAACAGGCTGCTGGTATCGATCCAGGGGTAATTCAAACATAGCGCCAAATCCGCCAAGTCCGCTCATGACGCCGGGGCGAAACGTGCTTTTGGCGATTGGTTTTATCGCTTCAACTAATTGATTGCCTGCTTCTATGTCAACGCCGGCGTCCCGATAGGTAATTGATGTTTTGCTCACGTTTGAATTCTCTTCGAAGTTGTATTCAGCTCAGATAAGCTGTTCTGCTGGAGGTGATTTAAATCGATTTTGAAATCTCTCATATGTCCAAGTTGGATGATTGATGGGATTGCGATTTTCGTGCTGGAAAGGCATTAGAGGAAAACCTTGTCTTAGCGGTGTGAAAACCGTAATCGCTAACGTATTATAGCTGGTATAATACTTGTTTAGCTATGCCTTAGGGAAACCGAGTGCTTAATCTGGTTTTTTTGCCGTTTTAGCCCAGGCGGCAAACGCTTATGTACGAATGTAAAGGTTTTTTTGGGGAACTGACTCGATACTGGGTATTGCTGCGATTGGCAGCCATTAATAAACTACGCCGGCTGACATAAATGAAAATTTTTACCTTTCTGATTTTATTAGTTTTTTTTCCAGTTTTATCACATGCGACCAAAGTAAAAAATCTCTATGAAGTCAAATGGCCAATTCTGACACAGAATCCCAAAGAGCGCACAGAAGCAATAAATATGGCCTTTGATGAGCTGATGATCCGTATTACCGGTGATCAGGCCATATCGACGCAACCGCTTGCAGCCGAGCTTTATGAGAATGCACAGAAATTTGTGCGTCAATTTCGCTATGAACCGATGCCTATTCCCGACTATATCGACACAGAAATGCTTGATCCTGAGGATCCTTTGTTACAGCAACGTCAACAGATCAGTATTTTGTTTGATGAGCAAGCACTCAAAGACACAATTTGGCAAAAACAATTACCTATTTGGGGTGAAATTCGGCCAAATACGCTGGTTTGGTTAGCCATTCAAAATGATCGCAGTCGAATTTTATTTGATGGTAATCAGCCTAGTGAGATTCGTTATCAATTACGACAAATCGCGAAAAAACGTGGTATTCCAATGGTGTTTCCATTGTTGGATTTGCAGGATCAAATTGCGATTAATGTAAATGATGTTTGGGGGAATTTTGCCGAACCTATCCAGCAAGCATCCATGCGTTATGATGCCGAAGCTGTTCTAAGTGGTCGCGTGATGCAAGAAGCGACCGGCGCATGGCAAGTGCGCTGGGTCATGTATCAGGCCGACCAGATGCCTATTGCCTGGACGGCTCAAGTGGCTGATTTAAGTTTATTGGCCAGTTCCGGTATTGATGGTGTGGCGAATAGTTTGGCGCAAAAATATGCACATATTTCTAGTGGTGGAGCAGATAACGATATACTTTTGCGGGTCGTTGGAATTCATTCATTGAAAGACTATGCGCGTGCCAGTCGTTATGTTGAATCTTTATCATTGATTTCAAAATTACATGTATCTCAAATCGATGCTGATAAAATAGTATTTCGAATTGGCCTTCGTAGTAACCGTAAAGATCTAGAGCAAGCCATTAGCTTAAGTGACGTACTTAGACCTCAGTCGCTCGATGAGCAAGAGCAAATGATCGCAACCGAACGTTTAATGAATTATCGTTTACAGCCATGAATGCGAGTTCAATTCCCAATTTAATTAGCGTGGTTCGTTTACTGTTAATTGTGCCAACAATTTGGTGTTTGGTTAAAGGCTATACCGAAATCGCCTTAATCCTTTTTATGTTTGCCGGCGCTTCCGATGGTGTGGACGGTTACTTAGCACGACGTTACCAATGGCAATCGCGATTGGGTGGATTTCTCGATCCCATGGCAGATAAAACCATGATGATTAGCATACTGATTGCGTTGGCCTGGTTACAAGAAGTGCCTTTGTGGCTGGTGGCTTTGGTTATTTCGCGAGATATTATTATTGTTCTTGGCTCGCTGGCTTATTATTTTTTTATTGGCCACTATGCGGCATCACCCATTCTGATCAGTAAAATAACAACCGTCGCACAAATTTTTTATGTGACTGCCATATTGTTTGCTATGGCGGAGTTGATTAATGTTGAATGGCTGCTTAATGGATTGCAATACGCCGTGGTCGTAAGCACAATTCTAAGTGGTTGTGCTTATGTAGTAATTTGGGGGCGTAAAGCCTTGGGTCAATCAGAAAGTGTAAACGCTCATGACTGATGTGCATAAGATCTATTGGTTGGTGATTGCTACAGTGATAGCAGCGTTGCTGTACTTGTTGAATCCCGTGCTTACCCCTTTTATTGTTGCCGCCATGTTCGCCTATATGGGTGATCCCTTGGTCGATCGTCTTGAAGTCAAAATGCCGCGAGCGCTTGCGGTGACTATTGTTTTTCTATTAATAAGTTTAATCGTGCTTGCTTTGGTTTTAGTTTTATTGCCACAAGTGCAAAAGCAAATAAGTTTGTTAATCAGCAAGCTTCCGCTTTATGTGGATCGAGTTCAAACAAATTTTCTGCCCTGGTTACGTGATGCCTTGGGTCTTGATTTGTTTGAATTCGATTTGAAAAGTTTACAAAAAGCATTCACCCAATATTGGGTGGAAGTCGGTGGTGTTGCTGCGGGTATTGTTTCAACCCTGTCGAAATCGGGCATAGCAATAGTCGCCTGGTTGGCGAATTTAATTTTAATTCCGGTGCTGACATTTTATCTATTGCGGGATTGGGATATTTTAGTTGCACGGGTGCATGAGCTTATTCCGCGACGTGTCGAGCCCTCGATTAGCAGTATGGCAAAAGAATCGGATGAAATGCTCGGTGCCTTTTTGCGTGGACAATTGCTGGTAATGTCGGGTTTAGGCTTTATTTATAGCACTGGATTATGGATTGTCGGTTTGGACTTTTCATTATTAATCGGCTTATTGGCGGGTTTGGTGAGTTTTGTGCCTTATTTGGGTTTTCTCGTCGGCATGTTAGTCGCGGGTATTGCTGCCTTATTACAATTTCAGGACGCGTCCATTCTGTTGCTGGTGGCGATTGTATTTGGCGTTGGTCAATTGGTTGAAAGCTTTCTATTAACGCCGATGCTAGTTGGTGATCGAATTGGTTTGCACCCCGTAGCCGTCATATTTGCAGTGATGGCGGGTGGTCAATTATTTGGATTTTTTGGTGTACTACTTGCGTTACCGGTCGCGGCAGTGATCATGGTGATTCTTCGTCATACGCATGAGCGATATGTGAATAGTGAATTTTATGACAACAGCTAGAAGATTATGTCCATGCAAATTCCATTAAGTCTTGCCTTAAACAAACAATTAAGTTTTGCAGACTTCTATGCGGGCGACAATCAAGCCCTAGTGCAGTTATTGCAAACAAGTTTACAACATCAGCATAGTGATGGTGCTGTGTTTATCTGGAGTGGCGACGCTGTTGGAAAAACGCATTTGCTGCAAGCTGCTTGTGAAGCCTTAGGTCAGGATAAACGCCAGGCAATTTATTTGCCGCTACGACAGCATGAAGAGTTAACACCTGCGGTATTGGAAGATATTGCACAATTTGATTTGGTTTGTTTTGATGATATTGATGCTGTCGTGGGTGATGCTGAGTGGGAACAAGCCTTGTTTTTAGCCTTTAATCAATTATTTGATCACGGTCGACATATGTTATTTGCTGCTAATCAGAACGTGCCCGCATTGGGGGTTGAACTCGCTGATTTGCGCTCGCGTTTGAGTTGGGGTTTTGTCTATCAGGTTTTGTCCTTGAATGATGAGCAAAAAGCTTTGGCCTTGCAGCAACGAGCAACA
>JAOUJM010000058.1 GCA_029883265.1 Gammaproteobacteria bacterium | reverse complement strand
GAGTTTTATCACGCTTCGTTTGAAGGATTGTTTTTTCACCAAGACGGGATCGTGGTTGACGCTAATCCTGCTGTCAGTCATATGTTTGGATTTGAACGCCAGGAACTCATGGGACGTAATATTGTCGAGTTCATTGCGCCGCAAAGTATTGAATACGCCGTTGAGAAAATGATTGAGCATGACCCTGGGCCATACGAGATCATTGGTTTGAAAAAAAACGGTGAAACTTTTCCCATCGAAATCCGCGCAAAAACGGTTAAATTCCATAATGAGGCAACTCGCATCGTTTCGGTTCACGATATTAGTTCTCTACGACAATCGCAATTGGAATTAAAAGAAAGTGAGCAAAATTTTCGCGCACTGACTGAAAATGCAAGCGAGGGCATTTTAGTGAATCAAGATAGTCGCCATGTATTTGCTAATCCACTGATTGCTGAAATGTTAGGCTATAGCATTGAGGAGCTGCTGCAAACGTCGATTGCAGATTTGATTCATAAGGATGAGCTTCAGAAAGTCAATGCGTTGTTTATGAACCGTATGCAGGGCCATTTGGCGACTAAACAATTTGAAACTTTATTTGTCAAAAAAAATGCAGACGTGATTCCCGTAGAGCTTACAGCGGCAAAAACGGTTTGGCACGGCCGTCCAGCAGGCATGGTTTTTGTGCGCGATATCAGCTATCGCAAGAAAATTGAACGCGATTTAGAGCAATATCAAAATGATCTTGAAGCCTTGGTATTAGAACAAACACAGCAAGTTAAAACTCAAGCCTATATTATTAACGAAATTCATGATTCAGTCACGATGATGGACATGTCAGGTAATGTGTTGTTTTGGAATCAGGGAGCTGAGCGTTTATTCGGCTATACGGCAGAAGAAACTTTGGGGCGCTCGATCCGTATAATTTTACCGGAAGAGGTTCGTGAGGATTTTCATAAACATATTGTTGAGCCTTTGGTACAACAAGGAAAGTTAGAAATTGAAACTCAACGGTTGCATAAAAATGGAGAACGCATTGATGTGCTATTGAGTTTGTCGCTGATTGGTGGTGAACAAAATACGCCGCAAAAAATAGTTGCTTACTCAATCGATATTCGTGAGCGCAAGCGCATGGAGTCGGCATTGCGTAAAAGTGAAGAGCAAATGCGTGCGCAATATAAAGGCATTCCATTGCCAACGTATACTTGGCAGCGCAAACAAGATAATTTTGTATTAATTGATTTTAATGATGCAGCCAAGAATTATACTCACAATACCGCAGCAAACTATCTCGGCGCGAAACTGACAGAGCTATATAAGGAATACCCGGAATCGATTAAGTGTCTGCAATTGTGTTATGAAGAGCAACGTCCGATTGAATTTGAAATGCTGCTTCATTTTGAGAAAATCGGTGACCGCTACGTTAATGTTAAATGCGCCTATGTGCCACCGGACTTGGTCATCGTGCATACGGAAGACGTAACTGAGAAAAAATTAGTTCAGCAAGAAATATTGCAGGCGAAACAATTTGCCGAAGAAGCTAATAATGCAAAATCCGAATTTCTCACCCGCATGAGTCATGAATTGCGTACCCCGCTTAATGCTATTTTAGGTTTTGCGCAATTACTGGCAATGGAGTTTCGTGACCACAGAACCTTGGATAATGTGGAAGAGATTCTCAAAGCCGGCCAACATTTACTGCGTTTAATAAATGAGATTCTTGATCTTTCCAAAATTGAAGCGGGCAAACTAAATCTCAACATGGAACGGATCAGTCTGCAGGCCGTGGTCAAAGAATCCGTGGGTTTGAGTAAATCCCTATTGTTAGAGCGAAATATTACCCTGCATAATGAATTGCCTCGAGATATGGATTTTCTGATTCATGCAGATAGTGTTCGCTTTAAACAAGTGATATTAAATTTATTATCCAATGCGATTAAATATAATCGAGAAAATGGACAGATTTTTATTCGTTATTCCAAGCCCAATCCACAGCGAATTCGTCTTGAAATTGCAGATACGGGTATTGGCATTGCGAGCAAGCAACAGCTCAGACTCTTTTCTCCGTTTGAACGTGGGGGTGCAGAGAAAACCGATATTCAAGGAACCGGTATTGGTTTAGTGATCAGCAAACGATTACTCGAAATGATGGATGGGATTATTGGCGTCGAGAGCGAATTATCCAAGGGCAGTCAATTTTGGCTAGAAGTCGATTTAATTGGGGAAGTCGACACACCTGAGCTCGGCTCGCAAAACCATGAATCATTGGTGACACCTCCGAACGTAATAAAACAATTTCAACACAGTTTGGTCTATGTGGAAGACAATCCAGCCAATGCGCGTTTAATGGAACGTATGCTTGCTTATTACCCCTCGTATGAATTGTTTACTGCAATGGATGCACAAAGTGGCATAGCATTGATATTACAAAAACAACCGGATTTGGTCTTGCTGGACATTAACCTGCCGGACATGGATGGTTATCAAATGCTGAAATTATTACGCGCCAATCCTAGTTTGGCTGATACACCGATTATTGCGGTCAGTGCGAATGGGCAAGACGAGGACATTCAGCAAGGCTTGGTTGCAGGATTTGATGACTATATAACGAAACCCTTTGAGATCAATCGCTTGGTGGAATTGCTTAGTGCGTATACAAGTGTTGTTGAGGAATAAGTCATATTTGCGCTATGAAGCCATTTACCAGGCTGATAATATTGTGGCACTCAATGGCTTGTGGTTAGCGCCAAAAGTCATACAAAATTTATTTTACTTTTAAAATCATTAGCTTATATTTGCTTAGAGGTGATCCATGGCGTCAAAAGGGGTAAATAAAGTCATATTAGTGGGAAATTTGGGGCAAGACCCTGAAATACGCTATATGCCGAGTGGTGGAGCAGTTGCGACTTTAAGTATTGCAACATCTGAAACCTGGAAAGACAAAAATACCGGGGAGCAACAAGAAAAAACCGAATGGCATCGTGTGGTCATGTTTGGTCGTCTGGGTGAAATTGCCGGGGAATATTTGAAAAAAGGCTCCAAGGTCTATGTCGAGGGTCGCTTGCAAACACGTAAGTGGCAAGACAATAATGGCAATGATCGCTACACCACAGAAATTGTCGCCAATGAAATGCAAATGCTGGATACCCGTGGCGCCGGTGGTGCAGCAGGTTCTAGCAACCAAGCTCATGCCAACCAAAATCAAGCACCTGCTATGAATAATAATATGAATGCGCCAGCCATGAGCAGCGCCGACGACTTTGATGACGACATTCCATTCTAGAAAGGCCTGGGTTTAGGAATCTGAAGCGGCGTGTCTAGCTTGGCTGCATGGTTATAAAAATGTTTGCTTGTTAATTTTTAGACGCCGCTTTTTCTATTTTTATGAGTTAGTTTCTTACACTGATTATTGCGCACTTAATAAACTCACAAGTTTGGCATGACCTTCCCGCCGTGCAACATCTAAAGCGAGTTCACCATGTTTATTCTTAATGCGTACATCGGCATTTAAATTCAATAATTCCCTAACCAGGGTTTCATGATTGTGTTCTACTGCCAAATGCAAGGCTGTATTGCCATAAGTGTTACGGTGATTGATGTCAGCGCCGACGTTTAATAACGCGTGTACGACAGCCACATGACCATTGGATGCACCTAACATCAGTGCTGTATTGCCTTCTTTGCTTTGTGCCATTGGGTCAGCTTTTTTTGCAATCAAAGGGCGAATCAAATGTGCTTGCCCAAGTTGGGCGGCGGTATGCAATAGGCCTAGACCTTCTATATTTTGACCTTGGGCAGAACGTAATAAAGGCAATAATTGTTGTATCACATCTTCATAATTATTTCGCATGGCATACCATAAGGCCGTGTGACCTTCTTCATCACGGATATTAGTGTCAATTCCCAAGCTTATGAACTGTAGAGCGAGTGCTTGGTGGCCTCGTTGCAGAGCTAGAATCAAAGCCGACTTTTTCTGATTGTTAATATGATTGATATTAATGCCGCTGCGTAAAAGCAAACGAATGATTTCCGGGTAGTGGCGACTTACCGCAACAAATAAAGCATTATTGCCTTGATTATCAAGTGAATTGAAATTAGCGCCGCGTTCAATCAAGCGCTGTACTGCTGTGGTATAGCCTCCCTTTGAGGCCCACATTAAAGCATTAGCCCCGTGTTTATCGCGGGCATTAAGATGGGCTCCATTATCAAGCAATAAATCAATAACTTGGATATGTCCATTCCAGGCCGCATACATCAGTGCGGTAGTTTGGTCTTCATCATGCGCATTGACATTGGCGCCACGATTGATTTCCTGTTTCACTAGGTCGCTTTTGCCCTTGGCCGCGACCAACATTAATGCTGTCCAGGTGTCAAATGGCTTGGCATGAGCTAGACTAAATATTAATAATAATATTATGGTAATGCTTGTCTTATAGACTGATGTAACGCGTTTTTTAGTACAACTTTCAGGCATTGGGAATCCGATAAAAATCCGGTATAGTAGAAACTATGTAAACATGGATGTTACAAAATAAAACTTAAGGAAAGGATATATCACCACGGACTATTGTCCAACTTTCATATTGAATTAATCCATATGAGAGAGGCTTTAATAGGTGATTAACGGTGGGGAGCCGTTCTACTATGCATGATCAAGCACAATTCCGATCCCTAAAGGCAAGCGATAAAACGCCGTAAAGTTTTGATAATGTGATAAAAACTGCGAAGTTTGTTTATGGCTTTTAAAATAATCAAATTGCCGTACAAGGGTATCTTGTTGATTTTTCTATTGTCATTAGGCTCAACTGTGAGCGCTAATGATTTACAAGAGGCCCAGCGGGCATTTAAGGCCGGTGAATACCGTGAAGCCTTGATGTTGTTGCGCCCTTTAGTTCGTGAGGGTATGCCTGATGCCCAGTTTTTGCTTGCGGAAATGTATGGGCAAGGTTTAGGTTTAAACGTCAATAAATCCGAAGCGAATCGATTATATGGACTGGCTGCAGCCCAAGGTCATGATCAAGCGAATATAAAATATCATCCACCGGTCAAAAATGCATCCACAGGCGCTGATTCCTCCGGGGCAAGTAAGGTGTTGGATTGGTATCTACCCGCGGCAAAAGAAGGTGATACAGAAGCTCAATATAATCTTGCTTACATGTATGAAACCGGCCTTGGTGTAGATGCAAATCAAGCCAAGGCGCGTAAGTGGTATTTTGAAGCAGCAGAACTTCAACATGATGTCGCGCAAATGCGTTTAGGCATGATGATGATTACTGGAACCGGCGGTGAGAAAGCGGTTAATGATGGAATTGATATGCTTGAAAAGGCTGCGGCCAATGGTAATCGCATCGCAGAAATATTTATGCAAGAATTATTTGATGCTGGTGATATGGATCGAAAGGCGAGTGTTGAAATCGTCAATCAAATTCGCCAAATTAGTGCTGAGGACGGCGAGCAGAAAATAATAACCCAATTGCAAAAACAAATAGAAGTCCTGCGAAAAAACAAGCCATCACAAGCACAGACAAAACCTGTTGAGCGCGCGCCGGAACCACGCTCAAGCAAGAGCATGAAATCATCCAGTGAAGTTCAAGCAATCGATGTGTTGGATTCTCCAGAAAACAATTTACCCCCATTAACATCTAGCTCCAGTGAGCAAATGCCGAAGAATAATAATGTTGCCTCTGACGCTCAGTTCAATTTGGGCAAAGTATTTGATCTTGGTTTGGGCGTAGCGAAAAATGATGCGGAAATGGTGAGGTGGTATCAAGCCTCTGCTGAAAAAGGTAATGCCGATGCTCAGTTGAATTTAGGTATTCTTTATGTGCAGGGTCGTGGCGTGAACAAAGATATGGAGCAAGGGCTTGCCTGGTTTCGTAAAGCCGCGGAGCAAGGACATCAATTGGCGCAGAATTATTTGCAACTTTGGGATAACAAATTTTCCGTTGGTGAAGTCAATAATAGTGTTGCGCTCTCTTGGTTGACTGATGCAGCGCGCGCGTGGAATCTGGATGCGATTTATAATCTTGGTTTTCTTTACGAGAGCGGTCGAGGAGTGTCTGTCAACATGGGTGAAGCCATGAAATGGTACCGTTTAGCTGCATTGCAAGGTCACAACGAAGCACGGACTCGATTGGCATTTCTGCAAAAAGGTGGCGCACCTGTCGCTCAATCGGTGGAGCAGCAATTAGTCACCTCAAAAAATATTAAAGTGAATAATGCGAATAATATTTTAATTGGCAGTATTGTCTTGGGCGTGGCTCTACTAGCAATTATTATTTATTTCTTGCGTTTTCGTGTCGGTAAATTCAATTTGCCAAATCCGCTTAATTTGGCCCAAGGGAAAAAAAGCAATCCCTCGCAAACAACGGTAGAAGGTATTCCCAAAGGTGGTATTAGTTCCAATGATATGGCCTTGCTTACAGAGTTGTGGAGTCATGACAAGCCTGCTGACCTGTCCCAGATGGAGACTAATCATCCCCCTCCCACCGCGCCACCTGTCGATACAAAAGCTGAGTCGGTTGAAAATAAACGCGAGGTTGTCAATGGTATCCGTTTTCCCAGCCTTGACGATGTAACCCGTGAAACTAGTCAGGTGGATGTTGGTGGTAAAGGAATGTTTGGTGAGACAATTGAGCAAGCGCTTGCTGCCGACTCTAAGGGGGTGGCGGCAACAAATGAACCTAAACAAGCGACCCCCGATGTCGAGTCTAAACCCAAACCACAAGTTCCTGCTAGCCCAATTGAGAGCGAAAGCATTGAAACCAATGACACTGATTTTATTGAACGACGCAAACAAAGTCGTAGTTTGTCAGCAGACTTGTTTAATATGAATAATATTTCTCAAGATGCTTTAGCGAGTAGTCGTGTTAGTGCAGATAATTTATTCGGAATTGGTTATGCGATTGACCCTAAGGGTAAAGTGCGAAAGTCCGTGGATGAACCGCAGCGTGTTAAAGCTGATGAGTTTTTAGAAAACTTTCAGGAGAATAGTAATTCATGGGAAAGCTCATCACCAATCAAAGAGCAAGACCTGCAGTCATTCTCTGGACAGGCATTTGAGTTCAATGATTCTGATGCAAAAAGTCAATTCCGACCCAACAGAGAAAAATCAGATCAAGCGAAACTGGCCGAGGAACAACAACATTTGCATCAAAAACTAAAAGCGTCGATTGCCAAACAACAAGAAAAAAATCATGCCGCGCAAAGCAAACTGGAACTGCCTCCGATGGTGGAAGCGCAGGTGCCTGCTGAAAGCCCTATCGATTTGCAAATGCCAGTCAATGGCAGTCACTCCTTATCCGACGTGCATGTAAATATTGCGAATATGTTTGCTCAGGGCCGAGGCGTACCAAAAAATGATATGCTGGCAGCCAAATGGTATCGCAAAGCGGCGACCGAAGGCTCTGCTGAGGCGCAGTACCAATTGGCGCAAATGTATTTTGATGGTCGAGGCGTCGGTAAAGACAGCGAGCAAGCCGAAATGTGGTTACGCAAATCTGCTGATGCGGGTTATAAACCAGCCAAGGAGTTGTTGGAAAAAAAGTATAAAGCAGGCTAGCAAAAGCAAGCCTGAGAAAAAAGACTAAGGCATACCGTGTTTGGTTTCCACTTGAATACCTATTTTCTTGAGAAACGGTGTTGGTAAAATACCTCCAGCGCTAATGATTACCGCTTCATTTGGGAATTCAATTTCGCCGTTTTCAGTTTTAATAATAACTTTGTCTTCCTGAATTTCTTTAACATTACTATGCAGCATCACTTTTAAACGCCCTTCGCTTTCCATGCGACTGACATTATCGCGATTCTGTTCTGCCGCGCGACTAAAAGAGCCACTACGATAAGACAAGGTGACCGTGGTACCTGGTTCTTCAGCGATACTGACCGCTGCTTCCAAGGCGCTATTACCACCACCAACGACCAAGACGTGCATGCCTTGGTATTGGGATGCATCGATTAAGTTATATACCACTTTTGGCAAGTTCTCTCCTGGTACGCCGAGTTTTCGTGGTGTGCCCCGGCGGCCAATTGCCAGCAAAACCGTTTTAACTTGATATTCACCTTTGGTGGTTTTAACTGTGATGCTTTCATCGCTATTTTGGCTTATCATTTCCATGCGCTCTTGGTAACTAATGCGCACACCAGTTTTTTTCTCCACCGCTTGCCAAAATCCAAGCAATGCTTCTTTGCGGGTTTCGTTGATTTTAACTTTGCCAATAATGGGGAGTTCAGCCGGTTGGGTCATTACCAACTTACCACGGGGAAAATGGAATACTGAGCCACCTAAAGAGTCCTGTTCGATAGTCACATAATTCAAGCCTGCTTCATGGGCTGCCAAAGAAGCTGAGAACCCGGATGGGCCTGCACCGACAATCAGCACATCAATGTCTGGACCACGGATTGAGCCGATTCGTTTAATGATTGCTTCCATAGCTTGGCGTCCCTGGGTGACCGCATTGCGGATCAAGCCCATACCACCTAGTTCTCCGGCGATAAAAATACCAGGCATATTGGTTTCAAAATTTGGTTTGAGTAGCGGGATATCCACGCCTCGTCGCTCCGTGCCAAAAACCAGGGTTATGGCGTCCATCGGACAGGAGGCTTTGCAGGCACCATGGCCTATACAGTGTGTGGGATTAATTAAATGTGCGCGGTCGTTGATTACTCCAAGCACATTGCCTTCGGGACAAGCGGCAACACAGGTGCCACAGCCTACACATAAATTAGCATCAACCACTGGATGTAATGAGGCAGGTTCGGTAAGCCCGGCTTCTTGAATGCTGTGAAAGGTTGAGAGGTTTTTTACACTATTGTCGCGTCGATTGCGCAAAAAATAACCAACAATAAGGGCGATAGGTATTCCATAAATTAGAATATCCGCCAAATAATAGGTGATTGACGCCCAAAGTGCGCTCACTACATCTAGAATAAATTGCATTGTGATCAGTTTTTAGTTTGTTTTGGCTGCTGACTTCCCTCGACTAGGATCAAACTAGCAAGTCGCGGTTAAGATGATCTTAACGATGATTCACTAAAATTCTATCAAAAACAAGTTTTAATAAAATTTTGACGATCCAGCCGAACTTGCAAGCAACCAAGTAACAGCGTAGGATTTTACGTCAACGTGGGACGAATCGAGGGTGATGGGAAGCTTCATCCAGTGCGCCGATCACTTCGGTTCAAGTGGGAGTTTACTCATCCGCTAGCAGAAAACACAATAGCGGAAGCGAAGCGTAAGCAAAAGCAAAAGCAATTATGACAAATCCAATCGTCGAAAAAGATCGTGTGAAGTTTGGTCGAGAGGCCAATATCGTGTTATCGATTTTTTCATTGCTGGTCGCTGCCATACTCTACATCTGGTATAACTGGGATGAAGAGTGGTTAAGCAATGCCGATGACTTGATTTATAATTTAGGATTAATCGGCGGACTTATGATGTTATTGCAGTTCGTATATTCCGCACGCAAACGTGTGCAGAAAATGCGAAGCTGGGGTAATTTGAAAGTCTGGTTTGCCGTGCATGCTTTTATTGGCCTTGGCGCTCCTATCATTATCATCATCCATAGTCGTTTTGACATAGAGTCCATCAATGGTGGGGTGGCGTTTTTTGCCATGTTGTTGGTCGTTATTAGCGGAGTTGTTGGCCGTTACCTCTATAGTCAGGTCAGTTTCGATTTAGTCACGAGTCGTGAAGAACTTAAAACTTTGCATCAACAACTACAACAGCGCATTATCAAGGCCTATCCCCTCGTGGCTACTGACGTGGAACAACCCCTCAAAGTATTTATGGTACAAGCCTTTGTGGCTCCACGGTCAATTGCTGAAGCGTTTCGCCAGTCCATGGTGACCGGTGTTAAATCGCGAGTGTTGTATTGGCAGTTATGCCAGTTGCAGCGCCCTGGTGCGACAGGTGGCGGTGGACAAATGACCATGGATACACCTGTGTCGGTTCCCTTATTCACTGGCGACGAGAAAAAATTGTTAAAACGTTACTTGGTGACCTTGTCCAAATTGGCGCGTTTTAATGCATTTAAGATGCTTTTCTCGCTTTGGCGGGTGGGTCACGTGCCCGTTATTTATTTATTATTAATAACCGGTTTAGTTCATGTTCTCGCGGTACACATGTACTGAGGTTTGAGTGTTGCAGCAACAGTTTGCTTGTCACGGTTTGATCAACAAGATTTTTTGCCTGATTGTTCTTTGTAGTGCTGCGCTATTTAGTCAATCGTTACTGGCAGGACCGCTTGATCGTTTTGAGCGATTGGTCATGCCTGGTGAGTTGAGTACGGCTCACGAAAAGTATAAGAAAGACTGTGACCAGTGTCATAAACCATTTGAAAAAGGGGCGCAAAATGATCTGTGTCTGGATTGTCACAAGAAAGTGAATCAAGACGTGATGAAACAAAAAGGACTGCATGGCAAAATTCCTAAAATTGAGCAAATCAATTGCAGTCATTGCCATGCGGAACATCGTGGTCAGGACGCGAATATTGTGCCTTTTGATAGGGACACCTTCGACCATAATCGCACGGACTTTCCCTTGCAAGGCACTCATGATCGTCTTGTTTGTTCCTCTTGCCATAAAAAAACAGAAAAATATCGTAAAGCTGCTAGTGATTGTTATGGTTGCCATAAAAAAGATGATTCGCACAAAGGGCGTATGGGTAAAAAGTGCCAGAACTGTCATATTGAATTATTCTGGGGGGAATCGTATTACAATCACAAAAAAACCGATTTCCCTTTAAAAGCCACGCATAAAAACGTTCGCTGCATCGATTGTCATCCCAACCAGCAATTCAAGGATACCAGTAAAACCTGCTATGCCTGTCATGAATTTGATGATGTTCACCGTTCGGATAATGGAAAAAAATGTGAAGACTGTCACAACGAAAAAGCCTGGGAAATTATTGTTTTCGATCATGACAAAGATACCAAATTTAAATTAAAAGCTCGCCACCAAAGTATTAGCTGTCAAGCTTGCCACAAAGGTGATGTGTATAAAGATATTAAGCACGATTGCATTACGTGTCATGAGGGTGATGACTCGCATCAAGGCTTTTTTGGAAAAAAATGCCAAGACTGCCACGTAGAAAAGTCTTGGTCGCGTAATACATTTGATCACACCAAAGAAACTGACTACCCATTGAAAGGCAAGCATCGAACTGTTGAGTGTATTTTATGTCATAAGGGCGATGTCTATGCTGAGTTGGATGACAAATGCATTAGCTGTCATCGCAAAGATGACTCTCATGAAGGTGAAGAAGGTGAGAAATGTGAAAATTGTCATAATGTCGATGGTTGGGATGGTAACGTCTTGTTTGATCATGGCTTAACCGCGTTTCCGTTGTTGGGGATTCATGCGATTACGCCTTGTGAAGAGTGTCATTTGACTTCGGTATTTCAACAGGCGGAACTCCGCTGCAAGTCCTGCCATATGAAAGATGATAAAGAAATTCATCGCAAACGCTTAACGACCAACTGTGAGTTATGCCATAACTCCAATGATTGGAAGGCGTGGTTTTTTAATCATGACACACAAACGGATTACAAGCTTGACGGGGCGCATAAAAATCTAGATTGCCATGCTTGTCATACGGTAGCCGTGGAGAAAGAGATTGAACATGATCAAAAATGCATAAGCTGTCATGAGCGAGATGATTATCATAATGGCAGTTTTGGTAGTGATTGCGAGCGTTGTCATGTGACATCGTCGTTCAAGAAAATAAAATTATTAAACTAGAAAACGCATGATGCGTTGGGTGGGGAATGTCGTTACTAATAATACAAACTCAAATTAAACAGCGAGTGTGGTTCCGCTTGACTCATGTCATCAGTGTGTGTTTTTTCGCGTTGTTAATGGCGCCATTGGTGCAGGCGGGTGAATTTATACAGGCAGTTGAGTTTAAAAATTTAAATGATGAGTTCGTGCAAATGCAAGTGCGCTTTGCTCACGAAATGGATTATGTGCGCCACTTTCCATCATCGCGTGGGAAAATCGTGCAAATCCAAATTATTCCCAGTGATAAAGGTTTGCCGGTGGAGCAATACAAGTTGCGTGAGTCAGCTGAGTTGCCCGAGCAAGGAATTGTGCCATTACGTGATGTGTTTTATGAAGGCAATGTTCGTGGTGGACCGTTTTTAGTGATTCGTTTTGAGCAGGTGACAAACTACCAAGTGGAGAAATCTGAACAGCAAAATGTAGTTACTCTGAAAATCCGCAAGTCAATCAATCAAACCGCAGCATTGCCAGTGACACCGGAAGCGATTAATGACAAGGAAGAATTGCTCGAGGCAGGCAAGCAAGCTTTGACCCGGGGTGAAAATGAGCAAGCGATTTTGTTTTTCTCTCGGTTACTAAATGAAGGGAATGCCGAGCAGCAGCAAGCAGCAAAAGAATTTGTAGGTTTGGCGCGCGAACGAAATGGCCAATTAGATATGGCTAAACAAGAATACGAAGACTATCTAAAAAAATATGAAAAAACTCCACGCGCGAGTATGGTGAAACAACGGTTAATGAATTTGAATGTGCGTATTGCGAATGCGCCAAAACGGGAATTGAAAAAAGGCAAACGTCAGCAACAAGAACAAGAGCAGCAAGCGCGACAAACCACACAGCATAATTTCTTTGGTCGGTTGTCACAATTCGCGTTCGCTAATCTGATTGATAACTCCGATGATCGAAACTTTCAAGCGAGCACCGTGAGTAACCTGAGTCTGACCGAGCGACGCCGTAATGAAAATCGTGAACTTAAGCTGAGCGCGAGTGCGAGTTATGACATCGGTTATGATCGCGAAAAGGATTTACGTGAGGACATTAGTGCTTATTATGGCAGTAAATATGGACGTGTCCGTTCGTTTTATGCAGAATATAAAGGTCGTAAAGATCGCCGGCAGGCCGCTATAGGACGCATGTCATCGCGTAGCGGTGTGCTGGGACGTTTTGATGGCGCTGAATTAGGCTATCGTCTGTCTGAGAAATACAGTGTGTATGGTGTTGCTGGTGCCTTAGTGGATTATGAACATTTCAATACACCTCAATTGGTTTCTCGGCCCATGCTGGGTGGGCGCTTGGATACGGATGGTGTGTGGAAAAATTGGAAATCGAGCACCTATGCAAATTATCAACGGATTGAAAGCGGTATGGTTGATCGTGCCGCTATTGGTAGTGATGCTCGTTATTACACTCGGGAATATATTTTTTACAGTTTAATTGATGTCGATGCTTACTACAAAAAAGTGAATTTTCTAACGGCGCATTTTACATGGAATAAATCGACCAAGCATAAATTCGATTTTCATTTTGATCGCCGCACCAATCCTATCATGTTTACCACCAATGCCATTCAAGCTGCACGGGTGTATGGCTTGGAAACGGGTGCAGACGCACCAACGACGATTGCCGAGATGATAGATGCGGGTCGCGCTGAAAACGGTCTACATGTTTATACGCAATCAGAGCTTGAGCAATTGGCGCGCGCATATGCGGGTAGTACAACGTTGTTTACTTTGGGTTCGACTACGACCTTGAACAAAACTACCCAGTGGTTGAATACGTTTACCTTGTCGAGTTATGAGTCGGGTCCCGGCTTAATGGCGGGTGCGCCAGATGTCATCATCGCCAAACAAAGTGAAATTCCTTTTATTCCGTTGAGTGGTTATGATGCTCAGCTAAGTAGTCAATATATTCGTCGCGATGTTTGGCAGCCGCAAGATTTAGTCATGGCGTCGACGCAAATGACGGCAGGGGCTGAGAAAAAAAGTGCGGCAATTTATGGGTTGATACGTACGCCGTGGAAGCCGGGTTGGCGTGTAGATTTCCGTGGACGTGTGCAATATACCTACACTACGCGTGAGACTATAATTAAAGACCCAAATGATCCAAAAGAGCAAACATACGTCACATTGAACGAACGCAAAGTCACACAGTTTCAATTGTCGAGTCGCACTGAATATCGTTTCTCCAGAGAAGTTTCAGTTGAAGCGGAAACGGGTATCGATGCCTTAAAAGGCTACGATATTCTTAATGGTGAGCAATCGGCTACGCCAACTGATTATAAACGTTTTTATGTGAATCTGGGTTACCAGTTTTTGTTTTGATAGCCAAGTGGTGATAAGTCTTAAAAGTTAAAAGTCATGATTGAAAAATTATTAAACTGGAAAATTGTCACAGGTGTCGCCTTTTTGGGTTTAGTATTGTTGTATACTTTTCAAATTGTCGAGGCGCCTAATCGTTTATTACAAGACGTTTTGGTGTATGAGGAAGGGCAGAAAAACGTATTGCAGGTGAAATTTAATCTCCCTGTGCGTTATGAAAATCATTTTCCGCAAGGCCCAAGCGATTTTGTGCAAATCAAAATTCGTCCCGTGAGTTTGAGCGGTGTGCAAAAAAATGAATATATCGGCAGCGACACTATTTTACCCGGTTTTTTGGAAAAAGTGCCGGTGTCAGATATTGCTTATGAGGGTGATGTTAATGGTGGGCCATTTCTAAGTTTGCGCTTTAGCAAACCAGTGAATTATCAAATCGCTGAAGATTCTAGTATGCGCTCAATTCTGTTAATATTACCCGCCAGTTAAGCTGGAATTGAATGTGCTAAGCTACTGTATTCGCAAGTAAAATAATTACAAGTTAGGTAGTCTCTTAAGCCAGAGTTCAGAGCTGGGCTTTATCATTCACGATGGCAAACAAATAGTCAGGCTCAGGATGAGCCTAGTTCAATAGCAAATAAACCCGCGATACACAAAAGAATTCAAAGTTGAAGCGGTGGGAATAGAATCAATTCTGTTGCAATATATTGATTTAATTAGAAAAGCAATTGGTCTGGATGGGATGAAAACCAATAGCATCAGTCAGGCGTACTGAGGCGAGTTTTAATGCACAAGGTGAATTTAAAACCAATCCTGTTAGCATTTTTGCTAAGCCTTGGGCTATGCGGTGCGGTCAGTAGTGCCTGGGCTGCCGATCCAGCACGTTCTATCCTGGAAGCGATAAAGGGGCTGGATGAGGTTGACACCAAACCCAAAGCTGAGCAAGCCCCGGATAAAGAATCCGCTAAGAGTAAACAAAAACAAAAAACCGAATCGACAACACCAAGTAGTGATAAGCCTAAAAAACAGGTGTTTGATGTTAATTTTGATCATAATCAAACCGGTTTTCCCTTGAATGGTCAGCATCAGCGTGTGGATTGTGCAGTCTGTCATATCAATCAGGTATTCCAAGGTACACCAAGCTTGTGCTCCCAATGCCATAATAATGTTATTGCGCCCGGGCAAAACTTGGAACATATTCTGACGCAGGGTGAATGTAATGCTTGTCATAATGAAACAATTTTCATTATGGCGCGCATGAACCACGATGTGGTCACTGATCAATGTGATACCTGCCATAATGGTTCTCGCAAGAATGCTCGCGGCAAGCCGTTGAATCACATACCCAACGAAGTGTTGTCGACAACCAATGGCCAGTGCGATTTATGCCATGTGACCACTTATTGGGTGCCGGTGCCTCGGTTCAAAGGCGTGCATAGTACGCTCGCTGGGGATTGTGTGTTATGCCATAACGGTAGTTATGGCACATTAGGCAAACATAGAGCGCATGATCCGACCACGGATTCTTGTGAGGCTTGTCATAACAATCAGAATTTTTCCACGGTCGCGTGGGTTGATCACACCCATATTATTGGCGTGGAATCCTGTAATAATTGTCATGTCGACGATAAACCTAAAGCGCATATTCCAACGGGTACGGAACAATGCGGCACTTGCCACACAGACGTCGGTTTAAACTGGGGGACGCAGCTTGATTTCAAATCCTGGCATAATGTTTTGGTGAGTGATTGTGCCAACTGTCATAGTGGTGTATCCGCTGCTCCGGCCAAGCCGGGTAGCCATATTCTCAGTACGGATGTATGTGAAAACTGCCATGTAGCCAATGCCGATAGTTTTTTAATTTTAATTGATCCTAAACCGGATCATTCACAAATTCTTGGTGCGTGTACGATGTGCCATGCCGCAACGCCCGCGCCCGGTGGCATTCCCGCCCAAGCAAAACCACAAGACCATATTCCTTCGACCGATCGCTGTGATGCCTGTCATTTGTCGGGAGCGACTTGGGCGGTGGCGCCTAGTGCGGTTGATCATACTCAGTTATTTGGATTGGAAAATTGTATTGCTTGTCACAATGGCGTCATTGCTTCATACAAGAGTAATAACCATATCTCCATTAAGTCCCCGGAACTTTGTGAGACTTGTCATACGGCTGGTGGCAGTTGGACCAACATCATCAGCGGCGTTGATCATACGCAAGTCGTCGGTTCATGTGAATCAGCCGGTTGCCATGCGAATGATAAAGGCGTTACTCATATTCCGGCAGGCAACATCTGTGTCGATTGTCATTTGTCGACTAGTACCTGGTCCGATGTTTTGTTTACTCATGGGGTGAATGAACAAGTCAATTGTGCGCTATGTCATAACGCAGTTATGACACCTACTTACAAAAGTGCGGCGCATATTTCCAGTACGGATGTATGTGAAGCCTGCCATAACTTTAATTCATGGGAAGCGATTAAAGTCGATCATGCAGAAGTGACTGGTGATTGCGAGGCCTGTCATTTGGATGCGCGTTCCAGTTCACATATCGCCACAAGCACCAATTGCGCGGCCTGTCATTCGGGAGGAGTTAGTTGGCTAACCGATATCGTAAATCATAACGAAGTCATAGGCGCATGCGTCGACTGTCATCAAAGCGATTATCCGGCCACTCACATCGATACCACCAACGATTGTGCCGCTTGCCATAGCACGGCTGCGTGGGCTCCTGCAATTACCGTGAATCACGATCATGTGGTTGGTTTTTGTGTTGATTGTCATCGTGCGGCAAAAACCACAGCAACTGCTCATATTAATAGCAGTGACAAGTGCGAAGCCTGTCATACCACCTCAACTTGGAAACCAGCGGTCAGTGTTGATCATGTGGAAGTGTTTGGTGTTTGTATTGATTGCCATAACCGTGTGATTGCCCCCGGTAAATCCGATCAACATATTTTAAGTGATGATCAATGCGCGGCTTGTCACGACACCAATCAATTCATGCCAGCCGCCTTTGTTGATCATTCACATTTATCGGGCAGTTGCTCCTCCTGTCATTCCATTCCTAATATCACACCGCCGCATCCTGAGACTGTGCAGGAATGTAATGCTTGTCATAGCACCGTGAGTTGGGCTGAGATTGTTCAAGTTGACCATACGGGTCTAACCGATGGTTGTTCCGGTTGTCATAACAATACGCGTGCACGTGGCAAAGGACCTTTGCATATTGCAACAAGTGAGTTATGCGAGCGATGTCATGTAGTGACTACTTGGTTGAATCCAACCGTGGATCATGCGCAAGTGAGTGGCACCTGTTTTTCTTGCCATAATAACAGCCCCTTCACGGGTAAAACTTCGACTCATATGCCGACTAGTGATGTGTGTGAGTCCTGTCATCAAGCGGGTATTGCCTGGACACCTGCTACCACGGATCACTTAGAAGTGGCCGCTGCTTGTAGTGTTTGCCATAGCCAGGGCAGTGGTTTTGCTACAACGTTTAAGAGCGCTGGTCATATTGCATCGGGTAATCAGTGCGAAGAATGCCATGACACGGTTAGTTGGGCAAATGCGGGTGTGGATCATACTCAAATTGATTTTACCGTGACGCCTTGTGAAACTTGTCATATCCCCGGTGGTGGCGCAACACCCAAATCCAATGGGCATCCCAACACCACCAACGCTTGTGCCGAATGTCATAGTTATATTAATTGGACGCCGATTCGAGTGGATCACGCTCAAGTGATTGGTTCATGCGCGGATGTGGGTTGTCATTCAATACCAACTGGACATATCAGCACCAGTAATCAATGCCAGGCTTGTCATTCCACTAGCGTGTGGGTGCCTGTCTTGCGTGTGGATCACCAACAAGTGAATGGCTCTTGTGTGGGTTGTCATACCATGCCCGGTGGTCATCCCAATACCAGCCAACAATGTGATGCTTGTCATTCGACTTCATTTTGGATACCGGTGCAAACCGTGGATCATTCACAAGTCCTGGGTGCTTGTGCCGATTGTCATCAAAAAAATGCAACCCATATTGCATCGAGTAATGTTTGTGAAGCTTGTCATAATTCAGTTTCCTGGGTGCCGATTCGTGTCGATCATAATGAAGTCTTGGGTTCCTGTGAAAATTGTCATCCACCACCATCAGACCATGTGGCGGTTGGTGTGACTAACAATTGTAATAGTTGCCATTCCACTACCACGTGGGCTAATCCGACGTCAGATTTGCCTCCTGCAGCTGCAGGAGCTGCTCCTGCACCTGCTCCCGCAGCTGGCGGTGGTGGTGGCGGTGGTATGCACTAGCGGGAGTTGCGATTCTGATCACAATATAAAGCTGTTTATTCGCTTTATCGAAAATGATGCTGTTTGATTCCATCGGCAAAAGTAACAACAATTTCTTATTTTTTGGTATGATATAGTCCATATTAATAAAAATTTAGAAAACCGGATTATAAGCTGTTGCCCAAGCATCTACTTTTTTTAGTTTCATTTGCTTTGTTGCTCGTACTGTTTTCATGTGCTCAGAAACAAGAACAAGAAGATACGACGACTGTTCGAGAAAACAGTTTGGTAGTGCAATCGCAGTTTATTCAAACTGAAACCTCAATTCCTAGTATTGTATTAAACTATCTAAATGTAGATCTTGCTGCGTGGATTGTTTTATACGATGGAGCGGAAATATATTCTGCTCCGGTATTTCAAGTCCATTCTCAATTGCTTGCACCTGGTGAGTATAAAAATTTTGTTGTGCCTGTTGAGCAGTCACTCAAACAAACTCGAACTATCACTGTAGCGATATATACTGATAGCAATCAAAATCAACAATTCGATCCGCAAGAAGATTTGTTGATTCGGAATAATGACAAGACTGCATTAATTGAGAAATTTACCTTGGGTGTGCGCAGCCAATATTACGATACTTTGCTGCAATGGCAAACAAAAGCAAACAATGAATTACAATGGCAACTGAATCAGCAATTGTCTCAGGTCTCATCTATTCATCCTGATAGTGCAACAAATCGTTTGGCTCTTACTGCCAATATGCGCTATGCATTAGTTGTACCCGAAAGCTTTGTTATTAAAAACTCAAACAATGAAATTTTATTAGCCGCCACGGCGAATGAATCCCGTTTGCAAGATGATTTTAAGGTGGCGATGGTAATTCAACATTTGGGTTTCAAACGAACACAGCTTATTTTTACGTATACGGAAGAACTGGCGAATCAGCATTTGATTTTTTCTTTAAGTCATGAGGCATCGTCTGCGACTGATATTATTAATGTTCAACATCAATGGGTGGTGAAGACCTGTACTAGCTGCCACGCCACGCTTATGGGGATAACACCTCCCAGTGCTCATGAATCGATAGTCAATCAAGCCTGTGTCGACTGTCATAATCATAGCAGCGCGGCCGGTCCATCTGAGCAACATATGCCGAGTGAGCAAAACTGCGAAGCTTGTCATGATGCCGATTTATATTGGCAACCAGCATTTGTTGAACACGGGTCCGTCCAGCAACGCTGTGAATTTTGTCATAAGGAAAACTCGGGTTTTGCTTCACGATTTAAAACACAAGTACATATTCAAAATGAATCAGCTTGTGACCATTGTCATACCACTCAGTCTTGGTTAGACAAGCGCTTTGTGCATCCACATTTTATTGATCAATGTGAGCAATGTCATCGGCCCCAAGGTGCTGCTACGGCCAAACCAAAGGATCATCTAGACAGTAATAATGCTTGCCAAGAATGTCATGATTATACACGATGGTTAGGCTTGGGCGATCATATTAACGTGACTCAGGCCTGTGTCAATTGTCATGAGCTTGAAAAACCACAGGCGCATATGGTAAGTACGGATTATTGTGAAGCCTGTCATAACACCACAAAATTTTCCCAAGTGGCAGTGATTGATCATGCACAAATTATTGATGTGGAATTTTGTAATACCTGTCATGTCGAGCATAAACCTCAGGCGCATATTCCGACGGGAACTGAGCAATGCAGTTATTGCCATACAGAGGTTGGCTTGAATTGGAATACGAGCTTAACATTCGCCGATTGGCATCCTGTATTAACGAATGCTTGTGCTAATTGCCATGTGAGTGAATTTCGCGGATTAAGTAAACCGGATAATCATATTATCACGACTGACAATTGTGAGGCCTGTCATGCAGCTAATGCTGAAAACTTTAAACAATTAAATCAAACCAAACCCGAGCATGCACAAATTTTAGGTGGCTGTGTCATGTGTCATAGCAGTACGCCTGCGCCAGGAGGCCTTGTCGCGATAACCGTCAAGCCCGATCAGCATTTACAGACAAGTGATATTTGTGTGGCTTGTCATTCTTCGTCTACGCTATGGGACGTGGCACCGAGTTTAGTCGACCATACACATTTTGTTAATGTAGAGGTATGCACGAATTGTCATGATGGTGTTGTTGCATCGTATAAAAACGAAACGCATATGGCGATTAAAACACCTGAGTTGTGTGAAGCCTGCCATAGTGTGGGTGGTCACTGGACAACTATTTTACAAGGCGTTGATCATACGCAAGCTATTGGTGATTGCGAATCAGCGGGTTGCCACATAAATGATAAATCAGCTCAACATTTTCCTTCTTCAAATGCGTGTGCAACCTGTCATTTTTCAACAAGCGATTGGAGTGATGCAAATTTTATCCATAATGTGAGACAAATAAATAATTGCATTAGTTGTCACAATGCAATCACAACAACATCGTACAAATCAGAACACCATCTTAGTAGCAGCGATATCTGCGAAGCTTGTCACAACGTCACAAGCTGGGTGGCGGTACGCATTGATCATAGTGAATTAAGCGGTGACTGTCATTTATGCCATCTGAACGAAAAGTCAATGACACATATCGCCAGTAGTAATCAATGTGCTGCTTGTCATAGTACGGCTGCATGGAGTCCGGCGATTACCGTGAATCACGATCATGTGGTTGGTTTTTGTGTTGATTGTCATCGTGCGGCAAAAACCACAGCAACCGCTCATATCAATAGTAGTGACAAGTGCGAAGCCTGTCATACCACCTCAACCTGGAAACCAGCAGTGAGCGTTGATCATGTGCAAGTGTTTGGTGTTTGTATTGATTGCCATAACCGTGTGATTGCACTCGGTAAATCCGATCAACATATTTTAAGTGATGATCAATGTGCGGCGTGTCATAACATCAATCAATTCATGCCCGCCGCCTTTGTTGATCATTCACATTTAAATGGCAGTTGTTCCTCGTGTCATTCCTTTTCGAATATTTCGCCACAGCATCCTGAGACTGTGCAGGAATGTAATGCTTGCCATAGCACCGCTAGTTGGGCTGAGATTGTACAAGTGAATCACGCAGGTTTAATCAATGGATGTTCCACTTGTCACAACAATATTAATGCCCGTGGCGCAGGCGTGCTGCATATAACAAACAGTGAATTATGCGAACGATGTCATATGGTGACAACTTGGTTGAATGCAACCGTGGATCATGCGCAAGTGAGTGGCACCTGTTTTTCTTGCCATAATAACAGCCCCTTCACGGGTAAAACTTCGACTCATATGCCGACTAGTGATGTGTGTGAGTCCTGTCATCAAGCGGGTA
>JAOUJM010000287.1 GCA_029883265.1 Gammaproteobacteria bacterium | reverse complement strand
TCCATGTATTAGCATAAACCTGTGGGCAAACATAAAATTTGCGTTTGCACCAACATCTCATGCATGTTACGCGGTAGTGACGATATTGTTACGCACTTGAATAAAAAATTGGGTATTAAGTTTGGCGAAATCACTGATGATGGAAAATTCAGTTTGAAAGAAGTCGAGTGCTTAGGCGCTTGCGGTGGTGCACCCATGTTTCAAATTGGCCAGAACTTTTATGAAGATCTCACTGCTGAAAAAGTGGATGAGATTTTAAACGGCTTGGACTAAAGGAAGATATTAAACCATGACAAACGAAGTTTGTTTTAATACGCTTCACGAGGATAAACCTTGGACCATTGGCACTTATGAAAAGCATGATGGTTATGCTGCGTGGCGCAAAATATTAAAAGAAAAAACGCCGGCTGAAGAAATTATCCAGCAAGTCAAAACCTCAGTTTTACGCGGACGCGGTGGCGCCGGTTTTCCCACGGGTTTGAAGTGGAGTTTTATGCCACGCACGGCGCCCGGTCAGAAATATATTGTCTGTAACTCGGATGAAGGCGAACCCGGTACTTTTAAAGATCGAGATATATTACGTTTTAATCCACATGCTTTAGTTGAAGGCATGGCGATCGCGGGTTACACCATCGGTGCGACCGTGGGTTATAACTATATTCGTGGAGAATTTTGGGAGCCTTATGAACGATTTCAGGCCGCGATTGATGAAGCCTATGCTGCAGGATTGCTTGGAAAAAATATCATGGGTAGCGGCATTGACTTTGATTTACATGTGCATCTTGGTGGAGGGGCTTATATATGCGGAGAAGAAACCGCATTAATAGAATCCATCGAGGGAAAAAAAGGTCAACCACGCTTTAAGCCACCATTTCCTGCGAGTTATGGTTTATACGGCAGACCAACCACAATTAATAATACCGAAACGCTGTCTTCGATTCCCTCCATTATGCGCAATGGTGGGCAATGGTTTGCGAATTTGGGTAAACCCAATAATGGTGGTACCAAAATTTTCGCCGTTTCCGGTCATGTGAATAAACCCGGTAACTTTGAAGTGGCCATGGGTACGCCGTTTAGCGAATTATTAGAAATGGCCGGTGGCATGTTAAACGGCAGTAAACTGAAAGCGGTTATTCCCGGTGGTTCTTCCACGCCTGTGGTGCCAGCGGATGTGATGATGCAAACCAATATGGATTATGATTCGATTTCGAAATCGGGTTCCATGTTAGGTGCAGGTTCAGTAATTGTGATGAATGATCAAACGTGCATGGTAAAAGTGTTAGCGCGTATTTCTCATTTTTATTTTGAAGAGTCCTGCGGTCAATGTACGCCTTGCCGTGAAGGCACCGGATGGTTATCGCGTGTGGTGCATCGCATCGAGCACGGCAAAGGGCGTAATGAAGATTTGGATTTACTTGATGATGTGGCCGCAAAAATTGAAGGTCACACGATTTGTGCATTAGGCGATGCTGCGGCGATGCCGGTGGCGAGTTTTATTAAACATTTCCGTGACGAGTTTCAATATCATATCGATCACGGCAAGTGCATGGTTTAGGTTTGGGGTTGAACACGAATGGTTAGTATCGAAATCGACGGTCAAAAAATTAAAGCCAATGACGGCGCCATGGTGATTGAAGCCGCCGATGCTGCTGGTATTTATATTCCGCGTTTTTGTTATCACAAAAAATTAAGCGTTGCTGCCAATTGCCGCATGTGTTTAATCGAAGTGGAAAAAGCGCGTAAACCATTGCCCGCCTGTGCCACACCAGTCACGGATGGGATGAAAGTCGCGACACGTTCACCCAATGCCTTGATGGCGCAAAAAGGCGTGATGGAATTTTTACTCATTAATCATCCCTTGGATTGCCCGATTTGCGATCAAGGTGGTGAGTGTGAATTACAAGACATCGCCATGGGTTATGGTCGTGATGTGGGACGCTTTAGTGAAAACAAGCGTGTGGTCAAAGACAAAAATATTGGCCCTCTAATCGCGACAGATATGACCCGTTGTATTCACTGTACTCGTTGCGTGCGATTTGGCGTGGAAATTTCTGGTATAAAAGAGCTCGGTGCGACCGGTCGTGGTGAGCATATGGAAATTGGTACATATGTGGAAGCGTCGGTGCATTCTGAGCTTTCAGGAAATGTGATCGACTTATGTCCTGTTGGTGCATTAACCTCGAAACCATTTCGTTTTTCTGCACGTGCGTGGGAAATGTATCAGCGTGAGAGCATTGCTGGCCACGATTGTGTAGGTTCGAATATTGGTGTGCATGTGCGTAATAACCGAGTGATGCGGGTTGCACCCAGTGACAACGAACAAGTCAATGAAACCTGGATTTCAGATCGTGATCGTTTTGCCTATCAGGGCTTGAATCACGAAGAACGCATTACCCGTCCCATGATTAAAGAAGCAGGCGAGTGGAAAGTCGTAGAATGGCAAACGGCTTTGACAAAAGCGGTTGAAGGTTTGCAAAAAACACTGTCGGCGAATGGGCCTGACGAGTTGGCATTTTTAGCCTCACCCAATTCCACTTTGGAAGAGCATTATCTTTATCAAAAACTCGCGCGTGGTTTGGATTGTCATCATATTGATCACCGATTACGCCAGCAAGACTTTAGTGATGATGCCCATGCACCCGCCTATGTTGGACTTGCAGGTTCAATCGAAGATTTAGAAAATATTGATGCCGTGTTATTGGTGGCGTCGAATATTCATAAAGAACAGCCTTTAATTGCCCATCGTTTGCGTAAAGCTGCGATGAAAGGCGCACGTGTTGTTACACTGAATAGTTTAGATTATGAATTGCGTTTTAATCGTGATGTCAGTTTAGTTAATTCACCGAATGGTATAGTCAGCGACTTGGCAGCGATTGCAAAAGCGATGAATGCGAGTGGTATTGATTCAATCGCATCGACAATTGAAGTAACAGAGCAACATAAACAAAGCGCAGACATTTTAAAAGCAGCGAAAAATGCACAAGTGATTATTGGCAGCTCCGGTTTGAGTCATGCGAATGCAGCTGCGTTAAAAGCTATAGCGCAAGCAATTGCCAATACCTGCGGTGCTAAGTTTAGTTGTTTAAGCGACGGCGCCAATAGTGCTGGTGCCGCAATAGCGGGTTGTGTGCCGTATCAAACCATTGGCGCGAAAAAAGTCGGTCCGGGTTTTAATGTGGCGCAAATTATCGAGAAACAACCCAAGGCGATGACGTTGCTAAATCTTGAAGCCGAAGTTGATTGCATTGATGCTGTCGGTGTTTTGAACGCGTTGAGCAATGCTGAGTTTGTTGTCGCACTTTCGAGTTTTTGTAATAAAACCTTGGAAGATCACGCGGACGTTATTTTGCCAATTGCGACTTACGCGGAGACGGCCGGTACGTTCGTTAACGTAGAAGGGCGGCATCAATCATTTAATGGTATTGTACCTGCGTTGGGTGAATCACGTCCGGCGTGGAAAGTATTGCGCGTCATGGCGAATATGTTTAACCTTGATGGCTTCGATTATATTTCAGTTGAAGAAGTGTTAAACGAAATTGAAAATCAAATTGGCAATGTTAATTCGCAAAGCGCATTAGATTTAGCAACAGTGAAATTAGACAATGCAGTCTCAGGCTTGTCTCGTATTGGCGATGTGCCGATGTACGCTATCGATGCGATAGTGCGACGCGCGTCTGCATTGCAAGCAACCCACGATGCGGTTGCTGCTGCGTGTTATATCAATGAAAAAACCGCAGCCAAACAAAACCTCAACGCAGATGATCGCGTGAGTGCCAAACAAAAAACAGGTGAAGTCGAATTGTCTGTAAGCATAGACAATCGAGTTGCCGATAATTGTGTTTATATTCCCAGTGGACTTGCCGAAACTAGTGGTCTTGGCGCACCGGGAGTAGAAATTGAAATAACAAAACGTAGTTAATTAAACTGCGTTGGGAGTGGATGAGAGCTAACGGATGTTTGAGCCGATTGAAACCTTATTGGCAGAAGTAATGCCGCTTGAAATGGTTGCGATAACGATTATTATGATCAAAATCGTTTCTATTGTCGGGCCGATATTACTCACAGTTGCCTACTTAACTTATGCTGAGCGTAAAGTCATCGGTTATATCCAAGTTCGACCTGCGGCTAACCGCGTCGGTCCCAAAGGTTGGTTACAGCCGATAGCCGACGGTCTCAAACTTATTATGAAAGAGACCATCATTCCCACTAGCGCGAATCGTTATTTATTTGTTATTGCACCTTTAATCACGTTTACCTCAACAATCTGTGCACTAGCGGTTGTACCGTTTGACGAAGAAATGGTGTTAGCCGACATTGATGCCAGTTTGCTTTATATTTTAGCAATCACCTCCATGGGTGTTTATGGTGTGATTGTTGCGGGTTGGGCCTCCAACTCTAAATACGCCTTGCTCGGTGCATTACGTTCGGCGGCGCAAATTGTATCGTATGAAATTGCGATGGGCTTCGCCTTGGTTGGCGTACTGATAGCTGCACAGAGCATCAATATTGGCGATATCGTGCGGGCACAAGAGGGCAGTATTATTCACTGGTTCTGGTTGCCGCTATTTCCATTATTCATTATTTATTTCTTATCCGGTGTAGCCGAAACCAATCGTGCGCCGTTTGATGTGGCTGAAGGTGAATCGGAAATCGTCGCCGGGTATCACGTGGAATATTCTGCCATGACGTTTGGATTGTTTATGCTGTCCGAATACGTCGCTATGATATTAATTTGTCTATTAAGCGCTTTGATGTTTATGGGCGGTTGGTTGTCGCCGTTCCAAGGCATTCCATTTTTAGAAGAAGCCTTTGCATGGGTGCCCGGCATTGTTTGGCTTATTATTAAAGCCTTGTTCTTTATGTTTATGTATTTTTGGTTACGCGCCACTTATCCACGTTATCGTTATGACCAAATCATGCGTTTGGGTTGGAAAGTATTTATTCCAATCACGATTGTTTGGTTGTTAGTGGCCGGAGTATTGGTGTTAGCCGATGTTCCACCTTGGTTTGATTAAAACGGAAACAGCATGAATAAAGTTACCAATTATTTAAAAAGTTTATTGCTGTGGGAGCTGCTGCTGGGTTTGAAACTCACGGGCAAGTATTTGTTTGCACGTAAGATCACGATTCAATATCCAGAGGAAAAAACGCCAATGTCGCCTCGTTTCCGTGGCCTACATGCATTGCGGCGTTATCCCAATGGTGAAGAACGCTGTATTGCGTGTAAGTTATGTGAAGCTGTTTGTCCGGCATTGGCCATTACCATTGAATCAGAACAACGCGAAGACGGGACACGCCGTACTACGCGTTATGATATTGATTTGTTCAAGTGTATTTTCTGTGGCTTTTGTGAAGAGTCGTGCCCGGTGGATTCCATCGTTGAAACCCGTCATTTCGAATATCATTTCGAAAACCGTGGCGAAAATATTATGACCAAAGAACAATTACTCGCAATGGGCGACAAATTTGAAGCGCAAATTGCAGCCGATCGATTGGAGGATGCGCCTTATCGCTAAGGCTTAGCTTTATATGAATATTGAACTCATATTGTTTTACGCCTTTTCCGCCGTTTTAGTCATGGCCTCAATTATGGTCATCACCATTCGTAAACCGGTTCATGCGGCTTTGTTTTTAGTGCTGGCGTTTTTTACCTGCGCCGGGCTATGGATTTTATTAGAAGCCGAGTTCCTCGCCATAACGCTCGTGTTAGTT
>JAOUJM010000286.1 GCA_029883265.1 Gammaproteobacteria bacterium | reverse complement strand
AATCGAGACAATGACTAATACTATTGATTTAAAACAACGCCATGCCCAACGTATGGCGCGCAAAAAGCAAGTCATCGATGAACGTATTGCAAAAGCAACGATTGAAAAAGGCGTCGTGATTGTCAACACGGGTATTGGTAAAGGTAAGTCCAGTGCGGGATTTGGTGTTGTTGCCAGAGCCTTAGGACATGGTCAGCGAGTCGGCATTGTACAGTTTATTAAAGGCCAACAAGCCTCAGGAGAAACCCTATTTTTCCGCCAACAAGAAAATGTTGAATTACATGTGATGGGTGATGGCTTTACATGGGAAACACAAGATCTGGATAAAGACATTGCATCAGCACAACAAGCTTGGACAATTGCAGTGAATATGCTGACGAATGATAATATCCAATTAGTGTTATTGGATGAGTTGAACATCGCTTTAAAACATCGATATATTGAACTGGATACGGTGCTCGATGTATTGGAGCAGCGTCCGAAATCACAACACGTGATCATCACTGGACGAGCAGCCCCACAAGCATTAATTGATGCAGCAGATACGGTTACTGATATGGGATTGCTAAAACACGCATTTAAATCAGGCATCAAGGCACAAATTGGAATTGAATTTTAAAGTGAGTTATTAAACAAATGACAGAAATAAATAAAGTTGGATTGCTATTCGCAGGTCATGGGTCAAGAGATGATGAGGCGTTAATTGAGTTTGAAAACACCGTTCATGCGGTAGCTAAACATTTTCCGAATTTTTTGACCACACATGGTTTTTTAGAATTTGCAAGACCGACTATTCACGATGCCTTAGAACAATTGCGCAAACAAGAAGTTCAACAAATCCTAGCCGTTCCCGGCATGCTCATGGCGGCGGGTCATGCAAAAAATGACATTCCCAGTGAACTCAATAACTATCAACATCAGCATCCAGAGATTCAAATCCAGTATGCAACTGAACTCGGTATTAATCATCAATTATTACAACTTGCCGCCGCACGTATTGAATCGGTTGAACAATCCATTGGTGAAAATTATTCACGTAAGAATACCTTATTGCTCGTGGTCGGACGAGGCGCATCTGATTCCGATGCCAATTCCAATATCAGCAAAATTACCCGCATGTTATGGGAAGGTATGGGCTTCGCATGGGCGGAGACTTGTTATAGTGGTGTGACTGCCCCATTGATTCAGGACGCATTGCCGGTAGTTGAACGTATGGGTTATCGACACGTCATTGTATTCCCCTATTTTCTTTTTACAGGTCGATTAGTAAAGAAAATTTATCACACAGTTGAAACATTCAATTCCACTGCTAATAAAACCAAGTTTATCTGCGCACCGTATTTAAATAATCATGAATTATTAGTCTCACGGTTTGTGGACATTATTAATCTGAATCAGCAAGCCCAACAATCCATGAATTGCCAGCTCTGCCAATATCGTGAACAAATTATTGGCTATGAAGATAGTGTTGGAATGGTACAAGTCGGTCATCATCATCATGTGCGTGGAATAGGCACCGATCATGACCACGAACATCACCATCTTCATCATGAATAATGTTATGCAACTTGAGTATGAGAAAAACCCTCAAGCAATTGAGCAACAGTCATTTGAAATCATTCGATCACTAACGACGCTTGATGATTTTGATCATCATGAACAGCAAATTGCCATGCGTATGGTGCACACCTGCGGCGACCCACATATTGTGAAAAATCTTAGATTTATTTGCAATGCCAGCCAAGCTTTAATGAATGCGCTTAAGCAAGACACGCCTATATTGTGCGATGTAGAAATGTTGGCTAGCGGCTTAAGCAAACAATACGTTAATAATTCCGTAAAATGTTTTTTAAATGATGAAAACACCAAGCATCAGGCAAAAATCAGTGGTGAGAGTCGTTGCATGACTGCGGTGAATGCATGGACTCATTATTTACAGAATAGCATATGTGCGATTGGCAATGCGCCGACTGCCGCTTTTCGATTAATCGAATTAATTAATCAAACAGGCATAAAACCGGCGTGTATTGTTGCTATTCCAGTTGGATTTGTTGGCGCCAAAGAAAGCAAACAAGCAATTCACGACTTTTGTCAAAAAGAAGAAATACCCGCAATCACATTGCTCGGTCACGCTGGCGGTAGCGCGATCACGGCAGCCGTTATCAATGCGGCCGCTCGCATGAATTGGCAGATTTATTACTAATGTCTAATATAAACATTCTCGGAATCACACCTGGCTCGGTCATTGAAGAAGCTTTTTTTCCATTGATTACAAATGCGAAGATTATTATCGGCGCATCCCGCCATTTGGACATCTTGCCAACATGTAGTGCAAAAAAAATAAAGTTTCCCTCACCATTTGATGACTTGTTTGAAATATTGTCACAATTTTATGAACATGAGGTTTTGATTCTAGCCACAGGTGATCCTAATTTTTATGGCGTTGCTGATTGGTTGCGTCAGAAATTCCCTCAACGGCTGCAACGAGTATATCCAGGTATTTCGAGCATGCAATTGGCATTTGCTAAGGCGAACTTAGCCTGGCAGGATGCTAATTTTATTAGTTTACATGGACGACCTATATCAAAACTTAGTGAATCGATTCTAGCGAATAATATCTATGGTATTTTAACCGATAGTAAAAATACACCCAGCAAAATAGCACAACAACTTGTCGAACTTGGTTTTGCAGAAGCAGAAATGATTGTTGTTAGTGCTATTGGCTATGAGAATGAAACTATCGAACAAGGTTTTACGACTGATTTTGTTTCTAAATCAGATTTTCATGCTTTGAACATTGTTATCGTGCAAACTGGTTCATGTGCGACAAAACAATTTTTCATTCCGGGTATTGATGATGAAGAATTTTTTTGCAATAAAGGTATGGGTGATGGCTTATTAACAAAAAAACCAATTCGTTTAAATATAATCGCTGCGTTAGCGCCGCAACCAGGGGAAATTGCCTGGGATATAGGTGCAGGCTGCGGTGGTGTGTGTATTGAATGGGCAAAGTTCGGCAAACCTAAACAGCTTTTTGCAATTGAACAACGTGAAGATGTGACTGAGTGTCTTCAACAGAATATTGAAAAATTTGCTTTGCAAGATACAATTGTAAGCATTCATGCTGAAGCTTCTGAATGTTTGCACAGCTTACCTCATCCAGACAAAGTTTTCATTGGTGGCAGCGGCGATCATTTGAAGGCAATATTGGATATTGCATGGCAACAACTCAAGCCACAAGGACGTCTCGTATTAACAAGCGTGACCGAATCGACCCGATCAATTATTTTTGATTTTTGTCGCAACAAATCCGCTTTATGGACTGAAATTCAAACCAGTACACAATGGTTTCCACACGAAAAAATGAAACTTCAAAAACGTCCTGTTTTGATTGTGCAACTTGACAAGGATTAAGTATGAATGGTTCTTTAGTTGCTGTTGGATTAGGTCCTGGTGATCCGGAACTAGTTACTCTCAAAGCGGTTAAAGCTATTGCTGCGGCACAGCATGTGTTTGTCATCGGCACGGAAGAACGCTCGCGTGCGCTTGAGACAGCAAAAACCTATATTAATTCAAATGCACAAACTCATCTTTTTGCCATGCCCATGTTAAAACAACGGACCTTAGCAAAACAGATCTATAAAGAAATGGCAGATGCAATCCATGCCCTGCTGCAACAAAATAAGCATTGCGTGTTTTTGTGCGAAGGTGATCCCATGTTTTATGGTAGTTTTATCCATTTATTGGACGCATTAAATATGGACTTACCGTTATCCATTATACCGGGAATAAGCTCGATTCATAGTGCGGCAGCGGCAAGTTTAACACCACTTGTGACTTTAAATGAAACCTTAACCGTCATACCTGCAACAACGGATATCTCTTTAATTGAGCATCATTTTGAGAGCAAAAATACGATTGTTATTTTAAAAGCCGGTCCCCGCATAGCTGAGTTGAAACAAATAATCATCAAACATAAGCTCCAACAAGGTTTTACGTATGTGGAGAATTGTTCGCACCCCGAACAGAGAATTATAAATGATATCACCCAACTTCCTGATACAGCGCTGCCCTATTTTTCTTTATTAATCATTAAAGCCAACTAGACTCATGACGAACACGTACATCATCACGTTAACCGACATAGCACAACAATCCGCTCAGCGTATTCTTGGCTTGTTTCCGCATTATATTCATTTACATCAACCAAATAATTTTGCAACAACCGTGGCCGGACTTTATCAAGAGAAACAACGTTTATTAATGATTTGCGCCAGCGGCATTGCCATTCGGACATTATGTTCAGTCATTGATTCCAAGCTCACTGATCCACCTGTGGTTTTAGCTGATGAGCATGCGAATAATATTATTCCTTTGCTTAATGTACACCAAGGCGGCGCAAATGCATGGGCAATGCGAATTGCAACTGCTTTGAATGCCAACGTAGTTTTTACCAATACTGAAGCAAATTGGCCACGATACATTGCTGGCATTGGCAGCATAAGACATTGTCAATATGAAAGTTTAATTAGTTTACTATCGGAAACTTTGCACAACTATGACTTGCAACTTGAGCAAATTCATAGCCTGGTCAGTATTGATCTCAAGCATGACGAAACCGCAATGCTGCAATTGGCGAAAGATTTAGATGTAAGTATTGAGTTTTATAGCAGCGAACAATTAGACACAATGGAATCTAAGGTGCAAAATCCGTCTGAAATTGTTCGATCTGAAACTGGAAGCGCGAGTGTCAGCGAGGCAGCAGCATTATTTAAGGCGCATCAGTTTCAGTCTTGTCACTATAATTTGATTATACCCAAACACAAAAATCACGAGGCGACGTTTGCCTTAGTGGAGATTTCGAAGGAGTAATGTGGTGTCGAAACTTTTTATAATTGGCCTTGGTCCTGGTGATGCAAAATATCTAACAGAAGAAGCACGTCATTGCCTACAATCCTGCACACACATTGTTGGGTATCATTTGTATATTGAGTTAGTCGATGCAAGTATACGTCCAAAAAATATTGTTCATTTTGAATTGGGAGAAGAAGTCGAACGTGCACGCCATGCGCTTGAACTTGCGGCACAAGGACATCAAGTCGCATTGGTATCCAGCGGTGATCCTGGAATTTATGCCATGGCGACGGTTGTGTTTCAATTACTAGACCAGGAACAGAATGATCTGTGGCAATCCATAGATATTGAGGTAGTTTGCGGAATTTCAGCGTTTCAATTAGCATCATCCTTATGTGGTGCGCTGGTTGCTCACGATTTTTGTTTAATTTCCTTATCTGACCTGTTAACACCTTGGCCAACTATCGAAAAACGCGTTAAGCATGCAACTGATGGTGATTTTGTCATTGCATTTTATAACCCGCTTTCAAAACAACGTGATTGGCAGTTAAAACAAAGTTTAGAAATAATAAAAGCTCAACGGAGTGGCAATACACCTGTGGTTATTGGCAAACAACTAGGACGACCACAACAACGCCTAATAAAAACCAGTTTGCAAGACATTGAACTGGATATGGTTGACATGTTGAGCATAGTAATGATTGGCAATAGTCAAACTCGACAAGTCGGTCAGCATCTCTATACCCCTCGCGGTTACATCAATCATTCAGGAGCGCAATAATGAGTGTTTATTTTGTTGGTGCAGGTCCCGGTGATCCTGAATTGTTAACACTTAAAGGGTTGCGTTTGATCAAGTCTGCAGA
>JAOUJM010000057.1 GCA_029883265.1 Gammaproteobacteria bacterium | reverse complement strand
CATCATGCACCCAGCCGGTTCCGCGGATAAGAACAATTGAGCGGTACTTGTCTTTAGGTAAACCTGTGACTAAGTCTATGAACACGGTTTCAGCGCCACCAGGACCGGTGGTATCGATGACATGCAGAATCGTTTTAATCACTGTTTTAATTTAGAAATTCCGAATCTATTAGATTATAAACATGTTATTATCGTGTATAATTACTCGTTTAGCTAGTTTGATTTCATCGCCCATAAGAATATGCCAAAAACTAATCCTATCAAAAAACTAATCAAGCGAAGTTACCAGCATTTCGCTGCCAGATATGGCTCTCACAAGCGAAACGATAAGACACCTCGATTATTGGTGTTGATGTATCACCGAATCTTGCCAGCTGATGCAATGCAAGCAAAATTCGAAGAACCTGGCATGATGGTGACGCCAGAAACATTTGAGAACAACCTTATTCTACTTTCAGAACTATTTGAATTTACTACACTTTCCAAATGGATTGAGCGAAAGAATTCAGGCCAAACTTTACCGCAAAAAGCCTGTGTGATCACTTTCGACGATGGCTGGGCAGATAATTATGAATATGCATTCCCAGTGTTGAAAAAAATGAATATACCGGCAACTATTTTTGCGGTTGCGGAAATGCTCAACACCCATGCCCAGTTCTGGCCAGAGCGTCTCGCAAGAGTTGTTTATTGGTTGGCGAAACACCAGCCTGACGCGCTATCCGATCCCTCGTTAGCTTGGATCAGAACCGATCAACAAGGTATTCGTTTTTCCGACTCATTGCCCAATAATGAAGAATTAAGTGTACTTATCGGCCAGGCCAAACGGTTTAATGATTCAGAGATTCATGCATATTTAGACAACATCGAACAACAATTTGCTATTGATGCATGTGACCTAAAACCATCACTCTTGAGTTGGACTCAACTTAAAGAAATGCATGACTCAGGCTTAATTGATGTTGGTAGTCACACCTGTCACCATATTCGCCTTAATGAAAAAGTAAGCGAAGATACCATTCAATATGAAATCACTGCAAGCAAACAGATACTCGAAAAACAACTCGGTGGCCCGATCAATACGTTTTGTTTTCCCAATGGGGATTATTCTAACTATTCACTTTCAGTGGTAAAACAGAATTACGCAGCCGCGGTGACTACTCAACAAGGTTGGAATACAGACCAGCAAGATAACCACCTACTGCAACGCATTGGCGTACACGAAGATGCCGCAAAGGACCCTATTGCTTTTCAGGCCCTGATTTCAGGCTGGCATTAAGCAAATAACTCAAATAATATGCCTACATTAGACAATACACAAAAAAAGACCCTTTTAAAAAATCCTGTTGATGCTTATGAGCGCCTTCACCCCCAAGGTGAGCATCTGAAAAATATTATCGAACTTGTTCAATTGCAAGAACAACTCAAATCCCAACTAAAAGCACACGAAATTGAAAAACGCCAACTATCAAGGAAAATTGGCGCTGCAAAAAAACAAAAACATGACGCTTCAGCACTCATCCAGGAAATGCAATCTCAAAGTGAGTCGGTTAAGACTTTTCAGT
The DNA here is from genome assembly GCA_029883265.1 of Gammaproteobacteria bacterium. Taxonomy (GTDB): domain Bacteria; phylum Pseudomonadota; class Gammaproteobacteria; order S012-40; family S012-40; genus JAOUJM01. The sequence goes on along the minus strand of JAOUJM010000057.1, from coordinate 20,382 downwards.
CTGAGCTGAAACAAATTGAAACACAGATCATCTCTTTTTTTGAATACGATCTTACAACGCCAGATAGCGCTATAGTTCCTACAACTGTTGAAAAAAGAAATTATGCCGATGACAAATTCCTAGATATTAATGATATTACCATTTTTCAATTAGCATGGGATTCAACTGAAATAATAAATTCCTGGAATACATATGTAGAGAATAATCCCTCGTGCAGCATTTATCATCGAAGCGAATGGCGAGACATTATTAAATCCAGCTTTGGTCATGAAAGCTTCTATTTCTATGCGTCAGACACGCATGATAAAATTCGGGGTGTTCTACCGGTCACAAGACTAAAAAGCAAACTTTTTGGCGACTTCATGGTATCAATTCCTTACTTCAATTATGGTGGTGCGATTGCCGATTCCGCTGCAATTGAACAAAAACTTATTCAGACAGTCAATGATTTCGCCGCTGACATGGGCGTCAGTCACGTAGAATATCGCGATGATACTCAAAGAATAGGCATGCCGGTTCGTGATGAAAAAGTTTGCATGCTATTAGCGTTGCCCAGTGACAAACAAACCCTTTGGGAAAGTTTTACACCAAAGCTACGCGCGCAAATTAAAAGACCACAACGGGAAAATGTGACGACTACGGTCGGTGACATTGAGTTACTGGACGACTACTACAATGTGTTTTCGCGAAACATGCGTGACCTTGGAACCCCGGTCTATAGTAAAACTTTTTTTGAAAATATCCTGAACAACAAAGCAGATGCTTGCAAAATTATTATTGTACGACTCAATGACAAGCCGGTCGCTGCCGCTTTCTTAATCGGGCATAAAAATACATTAGAAATTCCTTGGGCGTCTACCTTGAAAGAAACCAATCATTTAAGCATTAATATGTTGTTATATTGGGAGGTGCTTGGTTATGCTATCGATAAGCACTATCATTATTTCGATTTCGGGCGCTCAAGCAAAGACGCCGGAACTTATCGATTTAAAAAACAGTGGGGCAGTATTGAAAAACCACTCTATTGGCATTATTGGCTAAAAGACAATAACGATTTACCTGAATTAAATCCAAATAATCCAAAATATAAGTTAATGATAGCACTCTGGAAAAAGCTTCCATTGATTATCACGAAACTGATCGGCCCAGCCGTAGTGAAGAATTTACCCTAACTTAAGCCAAATTAATAAGACCTTGCGATGAATGGAAATATAAAGAAATTACTACTTGATATACTAACATCTTCAGCGGTTTCACCACTCGCCAATACTACGTTTGGCTCAGGTGTTCCTATTTTTTTAATGCACCGCTTTACCGATGAAGACAACAATGTCAAAGGCACCTCTCCGCAACACTTAAAACGTTGCCTAGAATTCCTCAAAAAAAACAAATATAACTTTCTATCATTGAATAACTATATTCGTGCGATTGTGAATGGTGAGACATTACCCAAGAAAAGTGTTGTGTTTACGATAGATGATGGCTTTCAGGATCAAATTGAAATTGCTGCACCGATATTTTTAGAATACGACTGTCCCGTGACGATTTTTCTTGTCAGCGGCTTAGTTGACAAGCAACTGTGGCCTTGGGACGATCAAATTACCTATTTACTCGATCACACTCAGAAGAAAACATTATCGATGAAACTCTTCTCTCAACAGTATGAATTTTCGCTGCATTCAGCTTCTGCGAAAAAAAGTGCGTTAGAGTTTATTCGCAACACAATAAAAGCTAATCCAATGGAAGATTTAGCGGCGACAATGATGTATTTAAGTAAAATAACGGACTGTGAAATTCCTAAAACTTTTCCCAGTAAATACCAACCCGCTAACTGGGACCGGGTTAGATATTTTGAGGCCAAAGGAATTGAATTTGGACCGCACACCGTGACTCATCGCATACTATCACGCCTAGAGACAAACACAGCCATAGAGGAAATAAAACAATCTTGGCTTAGACTACAACAGGAATTGAAATCACCCGTACCAGTTTTTTGCTACCCTACTGGCCGCTATGTGGATTATGGACCACGGGAAGTTGATATCATAAGAGATACTGGTCTCATTGGTGGCGTATCCGCCATTCCAGCACAAGCAGAACTCAGCAAACAATCTGGGAACTATCCCTTTCATATTCCTCGCTTTTGTTTGAGCGACGATTTTGAGGAGTTCAGACACGATTTGTCATGGCTCGGATACATTCGCAACAAACCACATCCGCTTTTTTTAAAGCGATAGTATGTCAACACATTATTGGTAACGATATTTAATGACTAACAATATTTTAATTTGCGATGGAGAGCAACGCAGTACGCTGGCCGTGACTCGTTCCTTGGGAAGCAAAGGACACAGTATTTATATTGGTAGCGAGACTCCTCATTCGCTGGCTGGTTCATCCAAATTTTGCAAGGAACAATTACAATATCCATCCCCCATTAGCGAACCACTAGCATTCATTGATAAATTGAAAGCCATTTGTAAACAATTCTCCATTGATATTCTAATTCCAACAACAGACATTACCGCTTATCTGTTATCAAAATATAAACATGAAATTTCAAATACAAAAATTCCAATCATGGATTTCTCGACGCTCGAAATGGTTTCTGACAAATACCGCCTATTTCAATTTGCCAATGAAATCGGAGTTCCTATTCCTAAAACAATATTCATTGACAACTTGCCTGAGTTAGCAATCAAAAAGGACTCCTTACAATATCCGCTTATTGTAAAACCATTTCGTTCCCAAATTTACACCGACACCGGCTTCATTCATACACAGGTAGAACGTGCAACTAGTGAAGCCAGTTTAATGGCACTGATTGAGCAACAAAAGTATCTACAAGAATATCCGTTTATGCTACAGGAACTTATTGAAGGTGATGGACAAGGAATGTTTTTATTGACGGAACAAGGCAACGTCGTTGCTGAATTCTGCCATAAGCGTATTCGAGAAAAACCCCCCCGCGGCGGTGTTAGCGTGCTATCAGAAAGTGCGGAACCACCCATACAGCTTAAGAAATTCAGTTATGATCTATTACAAAAAACCCGATGGAGTGGTGTTGCCATGGTAGAGTATAAAGTATCAAAAGATGGCACTCCCTATCTAATGGAAATCAATACACGTTTCTGGGGGTCGCTACAACTGGCCATTGATGCTGGCGTGGATTTTCCGCTTTTACTCATTCAGAACAATCACAGCCATAATCCGCATTCCTATGACAAACAAATTCGTCTTCGCTGGCTGCTAGGTGACTTGGACCGTTTATACTTAGTATGGAAAGATAAACAGTTCCCGTTGAGCAAAAAAATCACTGAGAGTTTTATTTTCTTCAATCCGTTCCACAAGCGTACTCGCCATGAAGTCAATCGTCTTCGAGACTTCAAACCATTCCTGTTTGAATTGAAAAAATACATATCTGACTTGAGAAAGTAGCTCTAAGACAATAAATCATTTTTTTGCAGAACTGATTTCATAGTTGTGAAAGGAAAAGACTGCAACAGTTGTGACAGCCGAGCTTCACATTTATGTAAATTATTATAGTGTCGAAATTTTGATTTCCAACCCACATCTACTTTCGGCTGATCAGGATCAACCTCCCAAGGATGCAAGTAAAATACAAATGGTTGTTTTTTCGACTGAAGATTTTTTAACAAATGTTTGCTCAACCAATAAGGATACAAACGAAAATATCCACCACCCGCAGCAGGCAGGTTCATGCCAACAAATTTGGATGTCGATAATGGAAACTCAACTATTTGATTATCACCTGGAGTAGTTAATACATGAGGTATTTTTTCCGCATCTGGGATTCCATAGCGGTCATGATAAATCGGAAATATACTCGAATCATATTTAAAACCGGCTTCAACGAGTACATCCAATGCCCAAAGTGACTTTTTGGTAATAGAATAGCTCGCCGCACGATAACCAATCACTTCCTCACCGATAATATCCTCCAATATTTTTTTGGACTTCAATGTCTCTTCCCGGAATACATCAATGCTTTGATCATAAATCAATTGGTGACTATATCCATGACTAGCTACTTCATGTCCACGCGCTGCAATATTTTCAACCAACTTGGGATGACGTTCAGCGACCCAACCCAAGGTGAAGAACGTCGCCTTAACATTTAGCGAGTCCATTAAATCCATTATACGAGAAGTATTGGCGACAACTCGCGAAGCGTGTTCATCCCACTCACTATAATTAATTGCTTCAGCCAGTGCCGCAACTTGAAAATGTTCTTCAACATCTATTGTTAACGCATTATCCATTATTTCTTCTTTCTATTTGAACTGTATTCCTAAATCGAGAAACAGCATATTCGACAAATAATCATTGGTAGCAGCGACATACGATTTCCGCTTTAATAGACTATAGCGCGCGCCCAAAAAGATACTTCGTGATAATTGCCGATTCATTGAAATCGTTGATCGAGTTTCAAAAAAACGGCCATCAGTTCCCGACACTCTGTTTGCACTAGCATTAATACTCGCCTGGGTGAGCCTGGATAACTTTCGACTCAAAGACATAAAAGCGGAATAGGTGAGAGAACCTGCCTGCCCAAGTTGAGGTGTTCGTTTTGCGCGTTGTAGTCCTGTCATAAACTGAGTTCTTGCATCTCGACCACCCATTCTCATTTCAGACATTTCTGAAACCGAGATGGTTTCCGCGAGACTTTGCAAAGGTGCTTGATCAGTAAACGTCTGCTGCCCCGAGGGTCGCCGAGTCAATGTTGCTAAGCGATTAACGGCATTCATTTGTAATTTTTTATTATTGATAAACTGGAAATCTAGTCTATTGATTTTATAATTAAACGAAGTATCGATGGAATCACCAAAATAATTTTTCTCAAAATAGATCCTCATAGATAGACGGTCATACGGACTATAGGTAAAGCCCAAGCTATAGTTATTTCCACCGCCCGTCTCAGCATCAATCTTTTTAACCTGATAGGTTTCTCTTGTCGCTTTAACTTTTAACCGAACTTGGCCGATCAATGTATACGACAATTGAGCTCTCGCTGATCTTATGTTTACGCTCTGCTGATCGTTCATCCATAGTGATTGATCAAGAAATGAAAAATACCATAGCAGTGGTCTTTGTGATAATTCATTGTTGAAATTTAATTGATTGTTACTAATGATTGAATCGAATTCTGATAAATCAATGAAGTTGATATAGGCAATACTATTATCCAACTCCAGGTAGCTATCCCTATACAGTCGAAATTGCAGCTTTGGGTTTAATTGAGCCGATAGCGTATCAACAACATTTTGTGTCACTTGAATGGGTGAGCTGGGATTATTTTTATTCGTATCCATGACTGTCTGATTCAAAGCAAAAACAGAGTTTACTGAGAAAATATTCTCGAAAAAATGTTGATCAGCTTGAAGAAACAATTGTTGGTAACCCAACGCGTCTTGAGAGGTGTATGAATAATGAATTAGCTCAGCCGCCAATACACTATCGAGCGTTGTATTTTTTCCCTGCCAACTGAGCTCAACAACGGGGGCAAGTAAAGTGATTAACGCTGAATCTTCTTCACCAACATTGGAAAGCCGGAGGTTATCAGAATAAACCTCGCTAATTTTGGCTCTAACTTCAGCATTCAGCTCTTTAGCATATCCATACTCAATGAGCACAGATGCTGATAAAAGTAATATAAAAAATCCGAGCCTAAAAGTCATCGTTTAAGAAAATAAACTGGTCATAACTACTATTTTTTGTAGTAGTCAAATCCATACCCATAATTACTAGATTTGGATTTGGATTTGTTCAATACAAGATTAATAGGCTTGTCTTTTTTTAACAAAGATAGCGCATCGTTCAACAGTGTCTTTGTTGTTTTCTGCGCCTCAACAACAACAACAATTTGACCAACCAAGTTTGAAATCACAGGCGCTTCGTTTGTCACAAGTAATGGTGGAGAATCAAAAATAATTATACGATCGGGATATCGTTCGGCAAGCTCTTTAACTAAACGACCCATTTTTTCGCTTGATAGCAGCTCAGCTGAGCGCATGCTTTGCTGGCCTGCCGGCAAAATTCGCAAATTCTCGATGCTGGTTTTTAAAATATATGCTGACAAATCTGCATCGGTTTTTTGCAGATAATCATTCAAACCATACGGTGTCCTAATATTGAAAAATTTATTTATACTAGGCTTTATCACATCGGCGTCGACCAATAACACTGTGCGCTCTAACTCCATCGCAATACTAAGTGCAAGATTAACCGATGTATAGGTTTTACCCTCACCGGGTACGCTACTTGTCACCATGACTAGATTAGAGTATAAATTTGGATCGTTTTGGTTTTTAAATGCATACTCGATAATTGGTCGCTTTATTTTTCTGTACTCTTCAATCAGAGGATCACCAACAGAAACTTTTCGACTGAAAAATCCTTTTTTCTTCGGTGCCATGTTAATAGTGACAACTTCCGCAGCGCGTGATTTTGTATTTCTACTTTGCACCATTTTAATTGCCTGTATTGCTCCCTCATCATGAGGAAAAGAACCATTAGAGTCATTTTGACTTTTAATCGGGTCATCATTCGAGAAAATCTTCTTAATCATAGCTGGCCTACTTAAACAAAATGAAACTTAATATTTTCTCAATATTCAGATCTATAAATTGAGATATAATGAGTAAAAAATAAATTCCAAATAGAAAAACCGTAAAAACAAAAAACAAAACAGAACTCATATATTGAAATACTACTTCTTTGTTATCTTGTACTGCCATAACACTACCAATAACTGGCAAATCGAACTCTGCCTTCAAGGTTTTCATGGAGTGATAGCGAGGCTTCAACTGAGTGAGCAACCATGCAAGGCCAAGTCCACAGCCTAAAGCCCCAAAAAATATTGCACTATAAAGCATTAAGCGATTAGGCGACACAGGAACCAATGGAATTTTCGGTGGCTCAACAATAGAGTAAAGTGAGTCATCTGTGTCTTTTTCCACGTCTTTTGAAATTTTTGCTGATTCCCTACGCCCTAAAAGCGATTCAAAATTCTGTCGATTGACATTATAATCACGATTTAATCTAGCGAGCTCAGCTTCCACTTTGGGAATGGTATCAATCAATTGATTTAGATCATTGACTTCATTTTCGTATTCCTGAACCCGTATATATAGTGCTGCCACTTCAGCAACCGCTCGCCCGTGCGCTATTTTTAATTCTTGATAAACTGGATTATTTAAATTCAACTCCATTTTACTATCGGGGTCATTCAGCTTCTGCTCGCGTTCTTTTCGTAAAGCATCCAATGATTCCCGTGTCGAGATTACATTCGGATGCCTCTCGGTATAACGCAAAAGCAAATCATCGAGTGACAATTCTAGATTACGAATTCGCGCAGCCAATGGGTCGAGCTGATTTAAATCCTTCCTCCCACCATCCGTTGAAGCTGGCACATTTAAAGCGTCAAACGCTTCAAGTTGCTTTTGTAACTCGTTGCGTTTTTGTCGAGCTTCTTTTAACTCTAATATAGCCGTTTTGAGATTATCAGCAGCTGCAGAATGACGTTGAAAATAATCGCCGGTTTGGGTCGGCATTAAACCTACGTTTTTACGTTTAAACTCTTTAAGACGTTCTTCTGCCTCGACCAACTTTATTTCATAGTCTTTTATTTGGCGCTCAATAAATTCCTGCGCAATATCACTTTCTTTGCGACTTTCCGACAACGAATTTTGAATAAAGAGCTGCAATAATTCCTGCACAACCTCGTAAGCCAATTTGGCATCAGTGCTAGTGTATGAAATGGTATAAACACTGGTTTCATTTCCTTTAGCCTTGCGACTAGAGACGCCAGAAATATCGATATTAGAGCTTAGACTCCTGATTAAACGTTCCATGTCTTGATCTGTTCTAGCATCATTACGAAAACTAGTATTATTGACCACATGAGTTAGGTTTGGTCTGGTTAGCAATGTTCTTAATGCGATATTTGCAAATTGCTGAGTGTAGTTTTTCTCAACCGCGATGCCTTTTAATAGTGGCCCAAGTACCGACTGTGTATCGACAACAACTTTTGTCTTTGACTCATAACGATCAGGAATATTTGTAACAATCGGCCAACCAATACTTGAAACCACAAACGCGACAAGAATGACGACCCAACGATATTGCCACATGCCATAAAGCATATCGACTATTGCTTGCCAGGTATCGGTTAAACTAGGATCATCACCCGCTTGCATAACACAAATCTCTAGAAAAAAGTTTCGGGGACTAAAATGACATCACCCGGCACTAATTTGTGGTTGTTTCTTATATCCCCACGCTTCAGAAGACTTTTCAACTTAACGGGGATTTCCTGGGTTTGACCTCCAATACGACGGATAATTTTAGCTCGATTGCCCGCAGCAAATTCGCTCAAACCACCAACAACAATAATTGCATCTAGCACCGTCATATTTTTTCGATATGGGATCGCCTGTGGGTTGACCACTTCTCCCACTACTTTAATTTGTTGATTATAGGAACCACCAAATTCAGTAACAATTACTGAAACTTTAGGATTTTTTATATAGAGGCTGAGTGATTGCTCTATTTCGTTAGCTAATTGTCTAGGAGTTTTATCACTGGCTTCCACTTCTTCCACCAGTGGCAATGAAATACGCCCGTCAGGCCGAACAGGAACTGTGGTCGACAATTCCTCGTTGCGCCAAACAAAAACTCGTAACACATCACCTGGGCCAATTAAATACTGAACTTCTTCTTTAACTTTGGCTTGATTTGCTTGGGCTTGCTCAGTTTTTCCCTCAGGCGATTGCTCTAATAGCTCCTGAGGAGCTTTATTATTGCCTGCGGGTGCATCTGCAATCGATTCCTTGACAGGTAAACAGTTCGCACCAACACAATCGTCAGTCCATTCGATGCGAGTAGATTGTTTAGTACCACTGCAGGCACACACAGTAGTAACTAGTAATGTTAAAATTAAAAGCCTCATACGCGAAAAATCTACCAACCTTATTAAATTGATACCCATTCTTAATGTATCGTGCGAGTTAAATAAACAATAACCATAATATTAAAAAGCTATATTAAAAGCTAAATATTGTAGCAGTATTAATCAATTTACATAGTTTTATTCTAATAAAACTTCAATAAATTCAAATACCCAATAAGCAGTAAGAAGATCAAAAAACTGCCCAGTGTGCCCTAGAAAATAGAACGCTTCTGGGTATTGGAAATAAGCAAAGAGTGAATTTTCTGCCAGAAACAGCAAGTTGAGTGATTTAGCTACCACCGCACTAAATGTCTATTAACAACTCCAAAGCTTTCATTGGCTGCTGATCACTTTTCAACCAGTGAAACCTTATGTAATTCTATTTTTATCTTGCCCCTTTACCCCATAAGACAACTTCCGCTGTCTGAAACAAGACCATTATATCGAGAAATAAACTATAATTCTTCACGTAATACAGATCGTATTGGAGCTTCTCCATAGTATCCCGCTCAGAAGCTCCATAGGGGTAACATATTTGCGCCCAACCAGTAATTCCCGGCTTTATACGATGACGTTCCGCATAATAAGGGATTGTATCGGAGAATTTTTCAACAAATTCAGGACGTTCAGGACGCGGACCAACAAAACTCATATCGCCTTTCAAGACATTGATCAACTGAGGTAACTCATCAATACGTGTTTTGCGGATAAAGCGGCCAATTTTGGTTACGCGATTATCATCTTTACTAGCAAACTGTGCACCATGTTTTTCCGCATCTACCCGCATACTGCGGAATTTGAGAATATTGATTAGATCCCAGTTTTGGCCAACACGAACTTGGCGGTAAAATATCGGACCACGATCCTCAAAAAAGATAGCAATTGCGGCAAACACCATAAGAGGCGATGCTAAAATTAGCAAAGCGGAACTGCTAATGATGTCAAAAATGCGTTTGCTCAGTTCACGAACAGCGCCGTGCATGAATCCATCGGAGAATATAAGCCAGCTAGGATTTAGGATTTCTAGAATCAAACGACCCGTTTGTCGCTCAAAGAAAGTTAAAACATCAACAACCTCGATGCCACTCAATTTACAATCTAAGACCTGGTCTGTTGGAAATCCCTTCCGTCTTTCAGTAATTGCTATCACCAACTCGTCAACTCCGTGATGAAGCGCCAAGTCTTTTAAGCTTGAATCAGAATTAATAACATTTTCTTTACGAATCGCAACCTGCTCTTTTGGTAGAGCCACATAACCGACAATAATGAAATTTTCCCGGTCAGTTTTTCGTCGTAAGCGGTTTTCAATTTGAGAAGCCTGAACTCCAGCTCCAACTACTAAAATACGCCGTTTTAAAAACGTTCGGTTCACAACTTTAACGTAAATAATCCTCATTAGCAGAATGCTTAGCATGGAAACAACAAAGGTAATACCAAGCACTCCGCGCCCTATAAACGCGGAAGGGAACATGTAAAAGAAAACGGCAATTGTGAGGAACCCTAGAAGAAACGCAACAGCGATTCTTAAGAACATACCATTGAGACCGTCTCTAAGATGGCGTTGATATAGACCTGTTGCCGTCATTGCAGAAATCATAGTTAAAGCAAAAACAGCGGAAGATAGGTTTAATTCTGGTAGTTGAATAAAAATTTGAGATTCGTTTGCACTCCAAAACCGTAATCTAGCACCAAATTGAATAGCTATACTGAAGACTAGAAACTCCAGCAACCCCAGAATTATTAAAGACTTAGGAATGTAATGTTTGAAAAGCCTTATCATTATTTATTGTTCCACTAGATTATTTGGCCAATACAGCCATACACGCACAAACTATAATGTTGTTACTTTACGACAATCTTAACCGTTAGAATCGCGCTAAGCTAACGAAAAACCAGACTGGTAAAATCTTTTCTTCTCCTCTTGAGTGAAATACCATTTTTGATATATTTATCAAAAAGATAAAATTACACCTTGTCATGATCAAATCTCAAAACTCTTATAGACAGCACACAAGAGTGGTTATCCGATTAACAAATTATTCCAAAATCTATTCCATCAACTCTCAATAACGTCTCAAATCAACAACGGTTTACCAAAAAAACTAGACAAATTCTCATATTTTTAAAATATATAATCCGACAATATGGTTTTTATTATTGTGAAATCTTAGCAAATTAATATTTTTTTACATTAGCTCTTACGCACTAAATTTATTATTATTTCCATCTGCCATGAAGGCTATGCAATTCAAAAATAATCTTGATATTCAATCAATCTTAACTATTTTTTTTACCAGAATTAATTATCATTTTTATTATGGATATATCGCGCAAGTATAACAATGCTTTTGTTAAATACAACAAAATTACTAGAAAAGCTGAATTAAATGCTCTTATTTCATTTTGTGAATCAGTACACTTGCTTTTGTGAACCGCACCCCGAGTTTATTTTCGTTTTTTCACGACAGATTAGATAGTTTCAAGAGCTATTCAATAGCTGAAGTACATGCATGTTGAATTGTCAATAGTTCAGCCAACTAACTAATTCCATTGGGGTATAATATGAAATTTCAAAACCTTCTTGTAAAAACCGCTTTTCTATTTTTTATCTCAAGCTTATTTGTTGGCTGTGCCTCTCTGGAGAATGATAATGTTAATGATGCAAATAACCTTGGTAAAATAGAAGATAACGGCATGGTCACTCACACGGTTAGTCTAGCTTGGATGCCGCCGACCACTTATGAAAACGGAGATAGTTTAACAAGTCTAGCTGGTTACAAAATATACTATGGCAACCAATCTGGAAAATATACGCAAACTGTTGATGTTCCACTCAGTGGTGTTACAGAATACGTTTTAACAGATTTATACTCTGATACTTATTATTTTGTTATTACAGCATATACGGAAAACGGATTAGAAAGTCTTCATTCTGAAGAAGCGTATATTTCTCTTTAATAGTTGAATCAATATTAGTGCGTTATTGTGGGTAACCCAAACCCACAATAACAATTTATTATCAAGCTGAATCACATAACTTTTTTTCCCAATTCAAGGCATGCTCGACTATTTTTTCCAAATTGTCATATGCGGGTTGCCAACCGGTTTTTTCACGGATTAGACTTGAATCAGCAATTAAACTTGGCGGATCTCCAGCACGACGAGGTTTTTCCACAATATTAATCGCCTTACCGTGAACTTTCTGCACTGCATTTAATACTTCTCGTACACTGTAGCCATGCCCATAGCCACAGTTGAAAATAGCTGATTCTCCCCCGTTACGCAGGTAATCTAATGTTTTCACGTGCGCACTTGCAATGTCTTCAACGTGTATATAGTCGCGAATACCAGTACCATCAGGTGTAGGGTAATCCGTACCAAAAATCTGCAATTCTGGCCGTTTGCCTACAGCAACTTCGCAAGCTGCTTTTATCAACAACAATACATCTTTTGGATATGCGCCAATTCGGCACTGAGGATCAGCACCGGCTACGTTAAAATAGCGTATTGCTACATAGTTAAAATCATTAACTGCCGCAGTATCTCGAAGAATTTGTTCGGTCATCAGCTTGGATAAACCATAGGGATTGATCGGCGCAAGTGGTGCGGATTCTGTAATGGGCGCATCCTGCTCAACAATCCCATAAACCGCGGCAGTTGATGAAAATACAAAATTCTTAACTCCCGCGTTAAGAGCCGTCTGGATGAGAGACATTGCACTACAGGTGTTGTTGTGATAATACTTTAATGGGTCAGATACTGACTCTGGTACAGCTGTATACGCGGCAAAATGCATAATGGTGTCAACATCATAATTTTTGATAACTTTTTCAACGACTGCCCGATCACCCGTATCTCCCTGAACCAAATCACCATACAAAACGGCTTCGGCATGTCCAAAAATCATATTATCTAAAGTAACAACATTTTCCCCTGCTTCACCAAGCTGGCGTACTACGTGGCTACCTATATATCCAGCCCCACCCGTTACTAATACAGTTTTGTTACTCATTCGTTATTTCGCCTCTTTTTGTTTCTAGCTTCTTGGTAGTATTTTATTGAAAAATTCGAATTCCTTAGCCTGCACCTAATTGTACTTTCTAGACCTTATAATTAAAATATCCATTCCGTATAAAATTATTTTAAATCATCAATTAGCGAGATATGTCTCAACAATTCAACACTTTTTACTGCTCAGATATATTACAATGATTCATTCGTTTCATTAAATAACACAAACAATCTTGACGAATTACTCGTTCGTCCAGTGTTAACATAGATGGCATCATATCTTGAGCAAAACGAATCTCACTATTTTCAACAACGAAATAGTCATTTTCAACTTCTAACCCAGCTTCATCAGTTACCGATAAGTGGACTTCTTTGTTTGGATCTGTATATGCAATCACTGTCCCTGCACTGATTTCCCGAAAATTCAGACGATCCAAGTCTTCATCAAATCGAATATCAGCATCGACACTACCAAAGCCAAAACTAATATTTTCTGGTATTTTCACAATTGCTACCGTGTGAAATAAATCAATGTCATGTTTTGCCACAGGATGTTTGGGCAACTCACTTAAATGTAAACATGCATCAATAAATTCCGCTGCATGCATAACTCCCCGCTCATCGCCGGTGCGACCGCATTCCACTGTTACTGAAGGACATAACGCTGCAAATGCGATGGACTGTACACCTGCAGGTTTGAGAAAATAGACAACAATGCGACTAAAAAGATTAGCTAAATGTAGAAACTCATTGTCCAGTTTATTGATGCAAGCATAGTGTGGATTGATACCAGTATTGTTATGCAAATCAAGACTCAAAAATAATTTTATTTCTTTAACTTGTTCCCATACTTCTTGCATTATTAAATGCTCTTCACTATCCGTTTCGATTTCAGTGCCAGGCCATACTCGATTATAATCCTGTTGTGCCTCCAACCGTCGGGCGCCGAAGCGCGCTGCTTCAACATTCCCAACAAATAAAATCAAAGCTCGCGGTAAGGACTGATTCTTCTGAATAAACTTTTTTAATACCGACTGGATCGCTAACAATCCAACATCTTCATTACCATGTAATAATAAGGAAACAAAAATGGGTTCGGGGTGATGTCCGTTGAGAAAAATCAAACTCGGACCTGGCAAGACTCGGTATAATTCTCTTGCGGAGGTTTCTAAAAAGCCCATAGGCAAATTTTCGAATCGGTATAACATAATTTCTCTATTTAAAAGTCCCATTCATGAACAGGCATATCGCTTTGCTGGCGCTCATAATAAGCTTGAGTGAGTTGCTGCATATTCGATCCGAATTTTTCAACAAAACTTCGTTGCCATGCAGCACCAGTTTGTTGTGACTCAACTCTGGCTTGTATAATTGAAATATAATATTCAATATCTTTTGCATCGAGTTTTAATCTTTCCAAACCACTCAATGCCATAGGAATTAATTTATCCAATAGCAAGCGCCGCATATTGTAACGCTTTTGATCCAACCAATTAATGTGCGCACTAAGACCAAAGCGTGCAGCATTATAAAAATTATCTCTCGCTATCGCAAAATCCAATTGGGACTCTGGCGGTACTTCTGTAGTACTTAAATGTTCATGTAATCCATAACAAAAAGCGGTATTGGCTATTTCATCTGTTATCGTCGGTCCAGCCGAACAGACACGATGTTCCACTCTCAAATGAGGCAAATGATTTTCAAAACCAATCAAAGGTCGGTTCCAACGCCAAATTGTTCCGTTATGCAAACGTAAATAGGGTAAACGTTCAGGCGATTGAGCTAATTCAACAGGCAAAAGAATAGGATAGTGTTCCAAATTTTCACTAAAACACTCCATGAGACTCTTTTCAACATAGGCACTACCAAACGTGACACGTTTTAGTGGACCACCAATTGAACCGTAACCACCTAATTCCACTGATTGTTCGAACAGAGGAATACGTGATTCTTCCCACAAATGGCGGCCAAATAAAAAGGGGGAATTAACGGAGATTGCAACCAATGGTGCAGAACCGATAATTGCGGCGTTCATATAACGCGCGGCACGATCTAAAGCGATTTGACGATGTATTTGAAAAGATGTGGCTGCAGATTCCAGCATGACATCAAAATGCTCACTTTTTAAATGCTCAACGCCAACAATATCCAAACGTAGTGGTTTACCTTTTCTTGAATGCATCACTTGTTCGTTCAAAGCACGGTACCGATTCATGGCAGACATGTTCGCTAATGTTAGTTGCGAATCTTCCAGCGTTGGTAAAATCCCAGTAATCAACAATTTTAAATCGGATTGGGCTGCATGTTGTTCACAAGTTTGCCAAATTTCACTCAGCGCCAATTTAAGTTTACTCAGTGCCTTATCTTTGAGGGCGACGGGATTCACATTTAGTTCTATATTAAATCTTGCAAGTTCAGGTGAAAGCAAGGGATGATTTAGTTTTGCCAGATAGGATTCATTCATGGGCTCCGGTGAAAATGCATGGTTAACTAACCATGCCTCTTGTTCAAAACCGGCGACCGCGTATGTGGTATCAAATTTTTTATTAGCGAACCACTGTTCCAATAGCTGGGATTCAATGATTAAATGCTCATAAAACGCTTTGTAATCTTTTTTCTTAAAGCGTTGATTGGTGATTTCATCGCCCATGATGGTCTATTTGTCCGTGTGCGGTTTCGTTCATCTTATCGTGTAGCTCGATGCTCAGCAATATAGCGTTTTGCGGCGTCGACATCTTGCCTTGCGGCTTTTTGTATCCACGACCACGCAATTTCCTTTTGCTCTTCATTAATAGCTTGCCTCATCAGCAATCGTCCAAAATTAAACTGTGCAAAACGGTAACCAGATTGTGCAGATTGTCCATAAAGTTTTAAAGCCTTTGGCTCATCACGATCAACACCCAAGCCATTTTCAAGCATAGTGGCCAAGTTATTTTGAGCAATTGGATGGGATTGTTTAACCGCTTGCAGATACCATTGCCGGGCCAATAGGAAATCTTTAGGCACACCTAAACCCAGTTGATATAACCAACCCAAACTCGCTTGTGCCGGTGCATAATTTTGCTGTGCCAAGGGTCGCCACACATCAAGCGCGTTTGCATACGCCTTAAAAAAATACTGTACCTGACCTTGGCGATAACGCAATGCTAGCGCTTGCTCATCAGACGCTTGGGATTGACCGGCAAATCCGCGAGAAACCATGGGCCGTGACCAATCAGGCTCCTCAGCAGATTGTTGCTGCCACGATTTCATAGTAGGCATTTGAATATCCACAGGCTCCGAATCGGTGCCCCAAATCGGACCAGCAATACACAATAATATTAATATATACAATAAGATATGTATTTTAGGCGAGCTAATTTCATCCATAACAAATTTTTCGACATATGAGCAGGCTATTATGCGGAAATTAAGCCGCGCATAACAGGGCGAATTCATGTTATTATGCCTCTAACTGGGTAATTTTTAACCGCAATTTTCTAAAAAATAATTAAACGGGAGGCGCAGTGATTGGTGTGAAACACCAGCCACTATGCATATACCATGGGCGACAAAGAACTCATTTTATTATTATTTATTACGATTTGGTTGTTAACCGTTGGATTCAAACCACTCGCCAGCGATGCAAATCTCGCTTATGCCGATGCATCTGCAAGTGCTTGTTGTGAATACGTGAATAGCAGTCGTTCTCGACCTTAACTAAGCGTAAAAATCCACTAAACCTCGACTACTATAGTGGCGGGGTTTTACCTCATCTGCTTCTGTATTTGACCAACTAGCCTTCCCGAATTCATCACCATTTTTCGCTCCGGAATTTTGACTTGCTGTATATTCCTGATGCTGTTTTTGTGGAGTCTGTGCTGAGACGTCGACATTCGCCAAATTTAAACCCTGCTCATTAAGCATGTCTCTTAAACGAGGAATCGCTGCTTCTATGGCATCCCTAACCACGCCATGGGGTGAACTAAAAACAACATTCGCTTGGTCTTGATTAATGTTCAAACGAATATTAATGGCGCCTAGTTCAGGCGGGTTTAAACGAATATCAGCTTGTTGTAATTGATTCTGTACTACAATCGCAATGCGTTGTGCAAAACCCTGTTGCCAATCAGGGTTATGAATCGGTGTTGATAAGCTTAAATTTGGGGTAGAACGTACAGCGCTGGTATTGGCAACATTTACACTTCGTTCCAGGCCTTGAGGGGAAATTCTATCGGCTAACTGCTCAAGTGCATCGGAAACTTGTTGCGCTCGGTTAATGCCATCAACACCTTTGTCTCCCATTAATGTCTGGAATTGTTTTAATTCATCGAGTACTTCAGCGAACGCTTCCCCATCGAGTATTTTTTCTAAGGCTATCCCCTGCTGAATTGCTTTTTGAAGAAATTGATTCAACTCTTCCTTGCCTGGTTCCGTTCCTTGTTGCTGCTCCGAACCTTGCTGAAATATTTGTCTTACTTGTAGGATACGCTCTGCAAACTCATTTTTAAGATTGTCGCTACTTGAATCGAGTTTTGTTAGTACACTATCTTCAACGCTCGCTGTTTTATTTTCTTTGATGAGATCATCCATATTAACAATCAACTGACGTAACGCTTGGCGCAATTGAGACAAGTTCAATTCACTCGACTGTTCACTATCGACCAGTTTTCGTAATTCAGGACTCAATTTTTCACTATCAAATTGAGTCAACCACTGCACCAAAGCATCTAAGTCTTCAGCTTTGATAATTCCTTGCTCCTGCAGACTGGCTAAGTCTGTCTGTAATAATAGCGTTAATGCAGTCTCATCATCACTAAGCGTAGGTAATTGTTCCAACAATGATTCCAGGCCTTCACCATTGGTATCACTGAGTAAATCTTTCAATGACCCTAGTTTTTTCAACAAGTCTGTCTGTTTTAAATCCGTGGATTGTGATTCTATGTCAGCAGCTAGAGATTCATCAGCTGGTACTGCTGATTCTTTACCTGGTCGTGAATGTTGATTGAGTAAGGCAGCAAAACTATGCGAACGATTTGAAGCACCTTGCTCACTCATAGGCACAGTCTTCTGCCCGGATAGCGTTGCACTAAGCGGTTGCTTGGCGCTTGCTGCCTGACTAAATAAAATTGCCGCTGTCGAGTTTGCCATGTTGCTATCTGATTGCTCTATAATTTTATCACAGCCTCAACAGAGCAATCCCGATGCCAAGCGCTAATCTGACAGCATTAGCTCGGTCGAAAGAAAAATTGGCTGTGCTAACTATCTCTTTTCTTGGCCATTTGTGTAGAGAACCGATCATCAACTTCAGATTGAATTTTACGTTCTTGTTGTTTTTCCTCGGCCAATATGTGTTTATCGAGTAAACTGTTAACCGCTTTTTTGCGATTACGTGCGGTTAACCATTGCCGTTTTTTCCGCTCATAGTCTTGTTCAAATTTTACAATAACTTGTTTTTGCTGCTCGATCGCTCGATCTAAATTATTTAGGAATGATTGATAGTCTTTGAGCTTACTACCGCTAAATTGTCCAGGTTGACTTTGACTTAAGTGTGAAGCGTATTCTAGGCGATAGCTCTTCAATTCAACTAGGCGCTGGCGATTATTTTCTAGTTCTTGCTGCACCTTTCCTAAAGCCGCAGCTGCATCTTTTTCGCGTCGATCAGTTACTTTCACCACTGGTTGTAGGCGTTTTGAAGCTTTCATCAGTCAGCGGCTCCATTAGACCCATTCACTTTTTGAATCAAATTCATAAGGGTTTGCAAACTTTCCTGAAAGGCCACTGGTTGATTCATACTTTGCTGTAGGAATTGCATTAAATGAGGATTCATTGCAATCGCTTCATCAATACGAGGATCACTGCCTCGGGCATAAGCACCGACACTGATTAAATCCTGGTTTTGATGATAAATCGAATATAGTTGTTTAAAACGTCTCGCTGTGACTTGATGTTGCTCATCGGTTATTTCCGTCATGGCACGACTTATCGAGCCTTCAATGTCGATGGCAGGATAATGTCCCGCATCAGCCAAGTCACGCGACAAAACCACGTGACCATCAAGAATCGCACGCGCAGCATCTGCAATAGGATCTTGTTGGTCATCCCCTTCGGCCAACACGGTATAAAATGCTGTGATTGAACCTCCCCCCTCACTTCCGTTGCCCGCACGCTCAACCAATTGAGGTAATTTTGCAAAAACTGATGGCGGGTAGCCACGGGTTGCAGGTGGTTCACCAATGGCTAAGGCAATTTCACGTTGCGCTTGGGCATAGCGTGTCAGTGAATCCATCAGTAGCAAAACATTTTTACCTTGATCACGAAAATATTCAGCAATACTTGTCGCTGTAGCCGCACCCTGTAAACGAATCACGGGTGGAACGTCAGCCGGGGCCGCAACCACAACCGCACGCTTCATACCTTCCTTGCCTAAGATGTTCTGTATAAATTCTTTGACCTCACGACCCCGTTCCCCTATCAGTCCAACCACAACTACATCTGCTTCAGTAAAGCGTGTCATCATACCAAGTAATACTGATTTACCCACCCCACTACCAGCGAACAATCCCATGCGCTGACCACGTCCTACGGTTAGCATGGCATTGATCGCACGCACACCCACATCCAGTGGTTCATCTATTGGTTTGCGCGATAATGGATTAATCGGCTTGGCGTAAACCGCAACTTGTTCATCGGTGTTTAGACTTGGACCATCATCAATTGGTAAGCCATGACCATCAAGCACTCGCCCGAGCAATTGATTTCCTACGGGTACCTGATATATTTTCCCCGTAGGAATCACTCGTGCATTAGGAACGATGCCACGCAAATCCCCAGTTGGCATTAAAAATAATTTGTCACCGGCAAAACCAACAACTTCAGCTTCCACTTCCGATTGATCGGGTGCCACGACATTGCAATGCGCACCGATTGGCGCCTGACAGCCGACGGCTTCCATTGTCATGCCAACCATACGAATAAGTTTACCTTCAACAATTAGATGAGGAGGCTCTTGTAATCGATCACGATAGCGACGCAAACGATCCAACCAATATGGAATTCGATGGGGTTCTAAGTCTTGCATAGTAGACTCAGAAGAAGGCGTTGTCGGACTCACGTTCACCCCCAAGCGCCTTGGCAATAATTGCGGCTAAACGAGTTTCAATCGTGGCATCAATTCGTGAGTTGTCACTTTCGATATTACATCCACCTCGCGTTAGACTAGCATCCTCGACCACTCGCCAACGACGTTCTTCATTATTGCTATCACCGATGGACAATGCATCACGCACTAACACAGCATCATCTGGGTGAAGATATACCCGAACATCGCGCGCAGAAATTGGTAATACTGAAACCGCTTGTCTAACCGCAGCAATGACTTGGCCAGGGTCAAATTTCAATTCACGTCGAACTAAATGGCGTGCAAC
>JAOUJM010000285.1 GCA_029883265.1 Gammaproteobacteria bacterium | reverse complement strand
CACCACCTTTTGCAATCGCCTGGCAAACTTGCGGGATTGCGTATACGTGCACCAAAACCAAATGCAGGACAACAAAGTTTACACACAGACTGGGATCGAGCTGTAAGCATAGGTGATTATTATTCGGTGACCTTTATTTTGCCGTTGGTGGACTTTCTGTCACATAACGGAGCCAGCCGTATCGTTCCTGGCTCCCATCGAAGCGAAAAATTACCGAGTAAAGCCATGGCTAATTCAAATCATGCTCACGAACAATTCATCACCTGCCCTGCGGGTTCGCTCATTATTATTAATAGCCATGCATGGCATTCCGCCACTCAAAATCGCAGTAATGAACGTCGCTATTCCTTGCTTGCAATTTATCATCGTGATCAGAGTGATCAACTCAAGTTTTAAAGCTTACCAATTCTTTTGCATATTTCGCTTTGACGAATTAGTATTCACTATCTGATTACACGAAAAAGAGTGTTTTTGAATGTTGAAAAAATCAATATTATTGTTTTGTCTCAGTGTGTTTATTATCCTAGCTACAAACTCTGCTTTCGCGAGTGAAACACTCGGTCTTTTCAAAACCGTACTCAGTAGCATTAGTATTTCACCAGGTGTAGGCGTTGCCAGCCCTACGCTTCGAGTAAAGCGTAAATCTGATGATTGGGAAGGCGATATTAGCGGTAGCCCAGGTACTTTCAATTTTAATTTAAATGTTGCGTTTAATGATGTTGACATACCCGGTACTCGTTGGGGCGCAAGTTTACATGTCAACGCAGGGTCGTTCACTGGAAATCGACAATTTGTCTACGCAGGCAAAGATGACGAAGGTAAAGATGAATTTAAATTAAAAAATCTTGGCACCCAAGTGAATGGTTTATTCTCTTATTTTGTGCCGATTGTTTATTATAAACCTGAAGATGATGCCAATCGAATGAAAATTGGTGGCGGCATTGGTTATGGTGCGGTTAGTTTTAAAGCCGATCCTATACTCGCTAAAAACCGAGACCCGGCTTTGGCGAGTGAGCAAGTTAAACTCTCCGCTACAGCCGAAGATGCATTTACCTTCGTCGCTTTTGGCTCGTTTTTAACGAAAGCCAATTATAATGTCCGTGTCGCCATTGCCACGACCATATTCAATGATGCAAATTATAAATACTCGTTTGACGAGTTTCGTCTGACGGTAAGTAAAACCTTTTTCCTCTTCTAAAGTTAAATGCTCAGACTGCATCACCACTGATGACTTAAACTCATCATCATGATGCTTCCTCCCAATCCACTGGATTGACGATAACGCTCATATTTAGTTTCAATCTGCCAATCGCCAAAACGCGATTGTGCTTGGTAACTGAGTTTCACCCCAAATAAATAGGAATTAAATGCTTGAAGCGAATTTGCTGCCGTCAAATATTTCTCCGTGCCATCATAGCTATCTTGGCTAAAATAAACAGCTTGTTGATTATAGTAACGGTATTCGTAGCGAAGTTTGAGTCCTGAACCAAGGCTTTGATAAAGCTGTGATTCTATGGTATGCGAACTCAACTCCCAGTCATCGACATAATAACGATAAGCTAAATGCAACGCAGCGTTCAATGGCAACCACTGAATAAATCGAAGTCCCACGGCTTGGCGTAATCGTTGTGACGGTAGGTATTCATCACTTAATAAACCATTGTCTAACATAATTTGTCGATTACCCGTGGCCAAATAGCCCTGATTGTTTTGCAAAGTATAAGCAACCGACACTAAAGAGCTTCGATGTAACACCTGAGTCAACGACAAAGCCAGATTATTCACCCGCTTATCCTCTGCTACTTCCATATAACTTCCCTTCACTTGATCAACATTATGCGCATAGAGCAAACCAAGCGTGGTATTGCGCATATTGAAGTCACGACTTAAACCTATTGATGGCGTATGCGAACGGTAATCTTGCTCTAGACTAAACACATAGCCTAAACCGAATTTCCAAAGCCCAAGGGTATGCGAATAGCCACTGGTGACTTCCTGGCGTATATCAACTTTATCCTCGCTAGCGACAAATGACTGCGATGCACTTGACACACTATCCACCGCTTCATTGCTCACGCGATCCACGGTAAAACGCGCATTGAATTTACTGTCTACACTAAAACTATTTTCGTAATGAACGCTCGGTTTAATGATACTTAAGTTTTTTCCCATGGAGTAGTAATGTGTATGTAATTGCAAACTACTTTCCGCGACAACCAAAATTGGTAACAAACTAAGTCCCAACAACAACCAACGATGAGTGACCACCATGTGATGCAAGGCCAATAAACTCAATTTAGTTACAGCCACAACCGCCTCCACCAACGGCGAAACCGCCGCTAGAACCTTCTAGTGAATTGAGAAAATGTTCACGTGCCGCCACTTCACTCATTTCTTTATCGAGTTGCATTTCGGGCTTGGAGAGAATATCACGATGATAAGGTTTGACATTAGTGCAAGCAGTGAGTGTAACAAGAAGGATTAAAAATAAAATTCTCATAGCAATGCCAACTTTATTCGTTTCATCAAATTAAAAATGCTGCCAGCTAGCTGGCAGCAGAAAGTGTGTAGGGGTCCCTACAAACCATGTTAATTATTTTTTGCACCTTCAGCGATCCATTGGCGAATGGCACGATAATCGGCATCATTTGTATTTCGCCATGATGCACCACCGGCATGCTGTGATCCTAACATTGGAATCGTTAGCAATTCACTTGCGTCGGGGTTTGCTGTGTTAACTAAGTCCATGATTCCTTGCTCTGAGTTCATGTCTTTGATATAAGCCGATAAATCGACTTCACCACCATAAGCGATCTTAGTTCCTTTGGGATATTCAACCCAAGGATTAGCAGATGCTGGTAAATGACAAGACTTGCAACGATTTTTCAGAATCGGCATCACATGTTTTTTAAAACTAACACCTGTTGCAGGGTAAGCATCCAAGGTCGGAAAACCCGAAGCAAGTAAAGCGCCGCGACTATTCATAGGCGCATGATGCATACCACAACTCATACGTGCGGTGGTGGAACCACTACTACCTCCGACAGGCGCAAGTGTCACCATCGCCGTTACCAAGTCTCCGTTTTTTACCCACGCTTTATAGCGCCAGGTTTGCGGATTCTCGCGATTTTCTGCTTCAGTTTTTGTTTCATCCCAAGCTTGAGGATCGGAGGCAATCGGTGTATAGGTAAAAAAGTTACCGGCATCATTCGTGGTCATGGAAATCACATTACCTTCAACATCTTGCAAAATAATTTCCGCGCCTTTTAGAGGTTCACGACCGGCACGATCTTTATACAAAGTACCGGCCATGGAAAACACGGTTTCATTGGCTTTACCAACGGGCGAATGGCAAATACCACAGTCATTGCCAACCATGTGAAATTCATTGCCTGCGGTTTTACCCGCAATTGCATCCTCTGAAAGTTCACCATTATCTTTACCCACTTGGTGACCACTTGGCACAGGCGCCCATTTCATATCATCTACCGTGAAGGCAGCCGCGAATGTGCTCCACATGCATAATGAACAAATAGCAATTGCTGTTTTCACCAAGGAAATCATTTTTTTCTCCACGATTTTCTTTTGATCTTTAGTGCGCATGAACATGTCCCCCTCCGGTACCACCATTCAATCCTGAGCCGCCATCGACTTTGCCACCATCATGAATCGAAACCACTGCAAAGCCACCGTCATGTTTATGCGCGCCTGGCGCACCTGAAAACAATGTTTCGCCTTTGGCCGCGATCGTCGTACCGAACTCAGCGCTGGATTGTTCCAGTGAATAAGCATGCGTCGCAAGCAATACACTTTGATCATGTGATGCATCAGCCACGTTAAGCTTGTCACTATGAAAAAGGTAAACCACACCGGCAATAGTTGCTTTTCCATCGGCTCCGGCATTGGCCCAATTAGCACCGACCAGAAAATCTGGTTTTTGATCATCGTTGACATCACCAATATTAACAATGGCACTACCCAAATGATCGTCATTGGAACTTCCGACAATTTTGACTAAACGATGCGTGGCATCATCCTCAAAAAATTCCGCCGGCAAGTTGTCTCCACCACGAAAAATATAAAAACTTCCCGCACTGTCGTAAACTGAGGGGGAACTACGACGTGGATTGCCGACGGCAATGTCACCAAAACCATCTCCATCAACATCACCAGCATAGGCTAATGACCATCCAAAACCAGACCCACCATGGGCACCCGCATCACTACGGATATTTACATTTGGTGTCATATTTTCTGCAATGCGCGTTTTAATATCAGCACCACCATAGTAGATAAACACTTTGGAGTGACCATCCATAATGAGGTCATCGATATTGTCACCATTAACATCACCCGTCGCTAATGCAAAACCCACACTGGCGTTTACCTTATCACCTTTGATCACAACATCTGCTTCATGTGAAAGATGATGTCCACCGAAATAAATATACACCGCGCCTGCTTGAAACTCCTGACTGAATGTATACGGCGCGGACACCACGACATCATTAATACCGTCGTTATTTAAATCACCACCTGCAATCGAAAATCCAAATTTACTAAAGGCCTCTTCACCTTTAAGTTTACTAATTAACACTGGACCGTGCTCACTGCCTTGGTACACATACACCGCGCCACTAATACCGGCTTCACCTTCGGCGTTGATTGCACCAATAGCAAAATCCTCTTTATCATCACCGTTGACATCACCTAAATTGGCAATGGTGTAACCAAAAAAATCACCTTTCTTTTCGCCGCTCAAAGTCGTGTAAATATGTTGTCGAATAGTGTCACCTTCGGCTAACATAACCGTAGCAACACCCGTCTTATGTTCACCACCTTGGGCTTCGGGTGCGCCAATAATTAAATCTTGATTACCATCATTATTAACATCGACAAAACCACCGGCACTGCCGATGCGACTGGTTTTAAAATTGATAACGCCACTACCGGCATTTGGATTGCCATCATCCTTGCTACCCGCACCACAACCGACGAGCAAGAACACAGCACACAGCAACGTGCAATAATATTTCACGGGACCTCCCACGGTTTTACCAAAAAGTTTTTTGTTTGTTGGAAAAATATTACTGAATCAAAAGCAGAGTGTCGCGTGACTAATTGTCACATGCGGCAATTGTCGCAGGTAAAAATTGAGGTAATTTTTTCTTAATAATTATTAACTCTGTGCTTAGGCAAATTGGACTGAACGACGCGAGAACACACCATAACTAAAACCCAATGTGGGATAAGTCACCTTGTCTCCAACAGCAGCACCGGCTGCTATTAACAATGGCTTAAAATGCTCGGGTGTTGGATGATTTTGTTTTGCGTGAGGCGCTAACTGTTCCCATTGAAACAAGCCTTCATAGTCTTGGGCGGTTAAAACACCAGCCACCCAATCATCAAATGCTTTTGCCCAATCCATGGGTTCGTGATTTTCATTTGCAGGATTAAATGCGCTTAAATTATGCGTCAAAGCACCCGCGCCAATAATAAGCACGTTTTGTTCACGCAAAGGACCCAAGTCTTTGCCTAGTTTAAATAAAGCCTGATTAGAATAATCTCTTGGTAAACTCATTTGCAAAATCGGCACATTGGCCTGCGGCCACATATGGATAAACGGCACATACACACCATGGTCCAGGCCACGTACTTTTTGTGGTATCTTGGTTTTTAAGACTTGGTTAATATCATCAACCAGTTGCGGACATGCCGGCGCAGGATAACGAATCTTATA
>JAOUJM010000284.1 GCA_029883265.1 Gammaproteobacteria bacterium | reverse complement strand
GCAAGAAGACTATGCGCCTGACGCAAACGTTGAAATACATTGTTGTACTGATTCCTATCAGTATCAAAACTAAAGTCGGTATTTAGTGTGCCATAAAGCAGTACCGAATCATTTGGTGTGGTGTAGGTGATATGAAGTTTATTGGTTTGCTGCTCAAGCTCGACATGCAACTTATCAAACAATTTGTCCATATTAATGCCGAGATTGCCTTTAATAGGCTTCGGATAACCATCAATAGGCTGTAACTCTTTTCCGACAACACTATACACTTCATATTGGCCACCACGAATAACAAAATATTGGTTCCCCTTTTGGAATACTGCATCAGCGGGATCAAAACTGTTCTGTTTATTCGCAAAAATAGTAAAATTGAAAAATCCTTGGGTAACCGAATCGATTGTTTGAACAGGTACTAAGTGAGTTCCGGTTTTGCTAGATTTTTCCTTATAGAAATAATAACTACCGCTGTTATCAACCAAACATAAGGTATCATTAATAGTAAATGCTGCGTCAAATTCACTAGCAGGAATGCTTGCATCAAACGCAATCGTAGAAAAATTTGCCCAACCAAACGGACCCGCATTTAGGACAATGAGATTTTGATTTTTTTCATACTTAATTAGATTACTAATGCTGACAATTCTAGACTTATTTGCCGTGCGCATGTCCTCAACATAACACTTATTTCCCTTGAAAAAATACTTCTTGTTTTTATAGATTGTTGCTGCACTTATACCAGTGTGAAATTCTCTTGGAATGTCTGGATAGGCCTCTGCAATTCGTTTCACATCACCATAAGGCTTGGCATCAGATGTTTTCAGACAATAGTCACCCGAGAATATGACAATATCATCACCGTCAGTAAACGCTGCATCGATTTTGTATTCAAGTTCTATCCTGTCCTTCAACGTTTGTGGCGTACACCACTGCTCGCTGAAATTTTTATAAGAATATTTTACTGACGCGTAATATTTCAATTTTTGATTGCTACCGGTCACATCAGCGTAACTATTTCCATCCTGCTGAGTAATTTTTCCCTGTGAATCCTCAATTTCGTTAATTTCAATCCAGAAAAGCATGAGGCGACCCATAAATTGAACGGGGAAAACGCGGCTAGCAGCTATCATTAGCTCAACTTTTTGCCACGGCGCCCAGATTGCAGTATTCGCCTCACCATTATTTGGAAAACGTGCCGTACGATAATAATATTGCAGCGCACCTGTACGGCTATGGCCAAACAATAATAATACGCGCTCGTCGCCATCATTGTACACATTGGCGCCTGCAATTTTTAAATTACCAATATCAGCAAAGCGATCTAGATAAGCACTGAAAGTTGCTTCAACATTTGCTTTATTGATCTCACCTTGGAGTAATGTAGATTCCAAGGCTTCAAATTCAGGTGTCTTGGTATCACGCAACTCTGGACGTATATAATTCTCGGGATAGAGAAAAACTTTTCGATTGGCCTCCCAGACGCGGTAATTTTTCATCCATTTCCACCATTGTTTGATGTCCTGCTTGGTGGACGGGTCTTGACTAAGATTTTCTAGATTAACCAGGTATCGATGAAAATAGAGCTGAATTGCAGAAATTGCTTCTTTAACGCGCGACGTAGTGGCACAACCCTCCATGCTGACATCGATTAACAAATTCTCATATAAATCTTTTGCATCACTATATTGCTCAGTTGTCGTGATATAAGAAACCAACGCATCTCGTTTTAATTCATTGAGTTGATTATGCAATCCATCTATGGATGCTTGCCACTCAGCGCCCGTTAATTCACCACTAGCTAACAATCCGTACAGTGCATTCGCCGCATCATTTAGATTTGCTGACTGAGAATAAAGTTTTTGCCATAGCGTGGTGTATACGGTCTTGACATCACTGCCTAATTTTTGGGTTAAAGCGAAAACTACAAACATTCGATTAATAAGTTCGATATTGAACTGCGACTCACCTAGCATGTTATCTGCAAGAAATGCATGATTACGTTTAAGCCACTTAACTTCGTCTTTATCCCAAGCAAAAATATCACTCAGGGCCTCATACGGCTTTGTGATGTCATTTCCTGTATTAGACAAAATATCAACCAAGCGGATTTCACCAACAAAGTCTTCATTTAACTGTTTAAAACGAGTAATTTTCTGCAAATCGCTGAGTTGATAGTCAACCCACCCTCCCCAGCGATCGCTAAAACGAGCCGGAAAGAATTTCGAATGGCAGCTATAATGATCACCACTGTAACGAATATATGAACCGCCTTTTACCAGGTAGCTATCCCCCGCAAAATTAAATGCTGCGTCAATACCACTGGCAAATGTTGCTGGGCATTCAAATAAAGAATCAATATTTCTTGGATAACCAGGCTGCGCCATTGGTTGCGTCGTGTCATCATAACGCAGGTATTGATCCCCGCGAAATATATAGAGTTGACCACTGGAATCAAGCAAGGCTCCATCAATAAGATCGATTGTGTTTGTTGCTTCAAAATTATTTTTTGATTTACCCCAGTCCTGTTGGATTGAACCAAGTATGGACCCGACACGACTACTAAAATAATTGCCATCCTTAAATAAATAAGTCGTGCCATGGGCATCTTGTAACACTGCATCGATACCACTATTGAATTGCCAAGGTAAATTATTTAAATTCAATTCATTTGCAAATGAAGTCACGATGCGTTTTGGATAGCCTTCATCCACCCATTTGTAATTTGCTTTGGAATAACGAATAAATTGGTCTTTGGCAAACAGATAGGTTTTTCCTGCTGCACTGGTAAATGCTGCATCAATTTGTCCATCGTTTGCAAATTGATTTCGTTGTTGCCCAAGAATACTGATTGGGTATGTGCGGGTTAACGCACGCCTAGAAACATAACAACAAGTACCCATGTAGAGATAAATATTGCCTTGATTACTTGTTGCCGCTTGAATGATAACCGAGTCACTATTGACATCTAGCACGCTCGCATGAACTTCAAACGCGTCTGGCAGATGTTCAAATCCGCTCTCTAGGCGCAAATCTGAGGTAATGCTCTTGGGATAGCCCTCATCAACAACAGCATAATTGTGACCTGAATATCTGACATAGCTGCTGCCTGAAAAAAGATACGTTGTTCCGTTATGCACAAACGCAGCATCTACTTTTGCTTGAAGTGGGTTGGCAACAATTCCCCAATGCTTATTCACCTCAGTCTCAGCACTCGCCTGACCATTGTTATGACTGATGTAACAGCCATCACCAAAAAAGTACATGGTATCGTCAGCGCCCTGAAACGCTGCTTCAAGTTTATTAAACACCTGGTCATGAAGATGTAATCCTGACCACAATTTATTCAAAAGCTGTGGTGCCGACCAATCACCACTATTACTATTAAACTGTAGGAACTCTTTGCCTTTGACAAACAGCAAGGTGTCATCTTCTTCAGCAACGATTGCATCAAACAGATTCCAACCTTTGATTTGAAGGTGTTCGGGGATTTGCCAAAAATTGTGATTTGCAGTCTTCGGAAATCCAATATCCGGTTGCTGATAGTCGCTCGATGAGTAACGTACATAACGGAAATTGCCCGCATAGTCGGCCTTCTCAAACAAAAAGGTTTGATTATTTTGAACATATGCATAGGCAACATTCTCAAGCCCCGCCCAAAATTCTGCTATGGATCGAACACCGGTTTTCTCATCAGGCTTTATAAAAACCGATTGCCCTAAATATTGTTCTGTATCGTAAACAACAAATTGGTCGCCGCTAAATATGTAGGTTCGTCCATCGCGTGCAACCAATCCTGTGTTAATACGATTTAAATCTCGAATATTATTTCGCACACGACCCCATTGTGCCGCAATTGGGAAAGCACGATTTAGGTCTAAATTGAAATAATGGTTATTGTTAAATAAGTAAGTATTACCATCGCTTCCATTTAACACAGCACTAATATTCTGTTTATATTGCTCGGCTACCCCTGCGAATAAAGGTGGTTCTTCCACCACCGATCGTGTAACAGTGGCTTCAGGATTATTAACCTGGTGCCATTCAGTTGCTTTTAGTGCATAAAAAGCGCCTTGGTCCTGAAACAAACAACGAATTTGATTGGCAATGGGAGTCTTATTCAAGTCACGATCATAAGTTGCTTGTATTTCTTCCGAAATAACTAGAATTTCATTTTTTGAAAATAAATAAACGTTGCCTATATCAGCGACGGCAGCTTGCAAGTTTTTTAGGTTAGCAGGGTCAACATTCTTAAACCGTGGTTCTTGTGCAAGCCATTCCATGGTTTTCGGATAACCCGATTCAACAACTGAGTAGTTATTACCGGCATAACGAAAGAATTGATCACCACTAAATAAATAGGTGTGCATGATTTTGGTAGTTTCTGTGCTACCATCAATTTGCTCAATTTCTTCTCTTGATTGAACGATCAAGGCTGCATCGACTGTCCCCTGCTCTTGGATGTTATTTCTTATATAACCCCATAACTTCTTGCTTGGCCGTGGATAACCGTTATCGAGTTGACAATAATCCGAACTACTAAAACGCACATATTCATCACCGCTAAAGAAATAGGTTTTACCATCTTTACCGGAAAATGCTGCATTGATGCTTGAGAAAGGCAAATCTTTCCAAAATTGACTAATGGCTTGTGGCTCTGACCACCAACGCTGTGCCTGGTCAAAATATATAAAAACATTTTTAGAAAATAGATAGGTTCTACCATCAGGTGCGTTAAATACTGCATCAACACCTGAAAAAAGATGTTGCGATTTTATAGTTTCTGGTAAGTTCCACCAAAAATCATCGGTTTCGTTTTGTAATTTTGGAAACCCTTCATCGGGCTTACTAAAATCATTGCTACTGTAACGAACATATACTTTCTGCAGTGATTCACTATTATCAGAATCATTTGTCTGACCGGTTCCAAATAAATAGGTTTTGCCGTCCATGACAAAGGCCGCATGAATACTGTTTAGTCCGCCCCAATCCTTATCAATATGACGCGGAAACCCAGTATCAACTTCGGCATAATCACTTCTTGAATAGCGATAATATTGATGACCCGAAAATAAATACACCCGTCCGTCTAAACCAGCAAGCGCAGCATCAACTAATCCTGTATTCGCCAAATGATTTTCAACAATGCCCCAGCGTTCTTCAGTGGCGAACACCTGACCGTGTGGACGAGCGTCTGTTAATTGCAAACTAATACTTTTTTCATTTCTAAATAGGTGAATGCGATCATCTAAACCTTTGAAGGCGGCGTCGACACCATCGTGAAACTCACCGGGAAGCCCCGCTCCAAAGTAATTCTCCAGAGTTTGTGGAAAACCTTCCTCAATAAAAATGCCTTGATTTTCCAAACTATCGCGATAGCTAACGATTTGTTTACCGGAGAGAATCATATAACGACCATCATCTGCATAAACACTGTCGACTGTAGCGGAACTCGCCAAGATATTTTCGACTTTGCCCCAGGTATCGATGATTTTCTGCTGCTTTTTGGGATTGTTAGAAACAATAAACATGTCATCTTTGAAAAAATAAGTATTATTGTCAGCACCGTGAAACGCCGCATCTATAGCCGTACTAAATGGCTCGGCTAGCTGAGTATTGTCTGTTTCGTCAGACCAACTCTCTACAATATTTTTTGGGTAACCATTATCGATTGTCAATAATTCGTTGGCGTCGGCTGAAGCACTTATTTGGCTATAGCGAACGAACTGATCATTTGAGAATAGAAAGCTAC
>JAOUJM010000056.1 GCA_029883265.1 Gammaproteobacteria bacterium | reverse complement strand
AGGAAATGCAGCTTTAGCCGTTTTGCCGGGAAATAAAATAGAAAACTCTTCACCACCGTAGCGAAACGCTTTTCCACCGCCTGTGACTTGACTGATTTTTGTAGCAACCATACGCAGTACTTGATCGCCTACATCATGTCCATAGTTATCATTAAACTTTTTGAAATGATCAACATCCAACATGGCAATAGCATAGTTGCCACGCATTTTTGCTAACTCTTCGTTTAACGCACGACGCCCTGGTAATTCTGTGAGTTCGTCAACATAAGCGATGCGATAGCTATTTAAACTAATGGCAACCAGTTGCACTATGCCGGCTAACATCATATATAAATTGGTGTTGGTGGAACCGAATCCACCTTCGAATGCAAGATAGGTAGCGATCAAACTCGCTAGAAATCCGCTTTCAAAAATAGATTTGTGTTTTGATAGAATGCCAAGAATAGCGATGAACGCTAGCACATAAACCGCAGTCGCGAGTTGTGGCATACGAATAATCGTCACATCTTCAGTTTGAGCAAATTCATGCAAAAGTATGAGGTTCATCTGTGCTGGATATTCCGTGATAGCGACACTTGCAACAAGAATGAACATAAACATACTTGATATGGCAAGGAAACCGCGTATGCCATTTAGTTTACGATCTTGTAAGCTGCAGATATAAGTCATAATGAATGGCAGTAAAGTCGTTATTGTCGCGAAAATTAGTAACTGTGATTGCTGTGATGCAATGGCATCAAACCAGAAATGAGTGGTGCCATAGGCAAGCGTAAATATGAGTGCGTACAAAGTGACACGATGCCGGCTATAAAGCCAACCCAGGCCAAATGTAATAGCAAATACTAAATAAGGGGCAACAGGAAATTTCTCTGTTATGAAATCAGGTAAATTGTGTGCAAAAGGTACTAATAAATAGCCCAAAAGTAAGGTAATGAATGGAATGCTCAGTGTTACGTATTTGTTATTAGTAAAAAACATGATTTCCCTAACTATTTACCCGGTTCGTGTCGAAAAAGCGCCTTACGCCTGGTATCCTGAATGTGACGCTTATATATCGTTAAAACAAGGCGCTTTCTTAAGCTCGAATTGGGAAAATAATATCTGGGTAGACAAGATCAATAGAAACATCCATTCATTGCGCATCTGAATGTAGATATCATCTAACGTTTGCGGCAATGGACGTGTGAATAAATCATTTTGGAGTTTTTTGACCTCAATTTCGTTAAAAAATCCGCTTTGTTGCAAAGCGGCCAGCGATAAATACTCTTCAAATTCATTATGCTTGGGATCAAACCACTCTCTAATAGGTGTGTAAAAGCCACGTTTTTTATAATCACCTGGAATAGTTGGCAAATGTTTTTTTGCTAATTGCTTTAACAAATATTTCTCATCCATCCCATTTAATTTGAATTGTGGTGGTATCCTCGCGCAGAATTCTACTAACTTGTGATCTAAAAAAGGGACGCGAGCTTCAACGCCATGAGCCATGCTCAGTCGATCACTCTTGTGCAAAATCCAGCCGGGTAATCGCATTTTTGCTTCTAAATAAAGTGATTGATTGAGCACATGCCAATGACTAATATTTGGTTTCAAATGACTGGCTAAATGCCGCATCTGATGGTCGCTTAGATAAAGCTTGTATAGATCTGGTTTGAATAATGTTTTAACGTCGTTATCAAGAATGTGCCAGAAGTCAAACCACGCAGGGTAAGTGCCGAAACACTTTTTTACTTTTTCTTGCTGTTTGTGCTCATGTAATTGCAATAGCATTTCCATATGAATCGGTGCAAAATATTGAGTATATTCGTTTCGATATAAGTTCTGTCTTTCTTCTAGTGATTGCATTTGGTTGCCAGTAATGCGCATGAGATCTTGTCGATAACAATCATAACCACCAAATATTTCGTCTGCGCCGTCACCACTGAACACGACTTTGGTTTGGTGTTGTTGCACTAAGTCAGATAGTAAAAAATGTGGTATATCTACAGCAAGGCGCTGTGGTTGCTCTAGATGATATAACGCGTTTGCGAAATCGTTTATATAGCCTTGTGAACGTTCGTCATGTAAATGCAATTCGATATTCTGTATGTTTAAATGTTCAGCAACTGGTTTATAGGCGTAAGACTCATCACTATTCGGATTGCATAAATGGATGGAAAAACTTTTGATATTTTTTTTGCTATGCTGTTTCAAATAGTAAGTGGTCTCAGACGAATCGATGCCGCCAGATAGATAACTGGCAATAGGAACATCAGCAACTGTATGCAATTTACAGGCTGTATCAAATTCGATTTCAAATTGTGTAAGCCAATAAGACTCGTCTAAGCTTTCGTAGTCACCTTCATTGGGAAAATGCAAATCCCAATATTGGTAGGTCGTGATTTGATTAGTGCTATCTATTTTTAAATAATGGCCCGGTGCCAACTCGTTAATCTGTTCAAAAAGGCTGTTGGGCGAAATGGAAAATTGATACTTAAAAAAACTGGCGACACTGGATCGATTAAGCTTGGGTTCGACTAAGCCGCTGGCAAATATTCCTTTGCATTCAGAAGAAGCAATAAAAAATGAGTCATTATGGGAATAAAAAAGCGGCTTGATTCCCTGTCGGTCCCGAACGACAAAAGTAGTGCCGGTTTGTTTATCGTAAATAGAAAAAGCAAACATGCCACGAAGTTTTTGCAAACATTGTATGCCTTCAGTTTGAAATAGATTTAAAATAACTTCTGTGTCGGACTGAGTGCGAAACTGTAGTCCTTGTTGTTTAAGTTGTTGTCGAAGTTGTTTGTAATTATAAATCTCACCGTTATAGCTTATTAACCAGCGCTGATCATTTGACCACATAGGTTGCTGTCCAGCATCAATATCAATGATGCTTAAACGTACATGTCCCATGCAAACATTGTTTGAATGTTTAATGTCTTGTGCGTCTGGACCTCGATGCTGGATAGCATGGTTCATGCGACGTAAAAATTGCGACGCATTATTGTCCTGTTTTGTAAATTGAATATAAAGATTAATACCGCACATAGAGCAACTTATTTATTAATTTAGAATTTGTTAAAGCAACTTAAAACTGGGTCGAAAAATACACTAAGCTTTGCTAAGGATAGCAAACTTAGACCTCGCCTGGTTTACTTTCCGAGTGTAGCAGGAGATACTACCTCTTTTAAGCTGGGGTGAATTAGTCAAAGGACTGGCACCATTAAGGTTAGAACATGCGTACAATTTTAATTATTAATTCGAAGGGCGGTGCGGGTAAAACAACACTCGCAACTAATCTTGCGGCCTATTTTGCATCCCAGGGTAAAATTACGGTTGTTAAAGATTACGATCCACAGGGTTCAAGTTCTCAGTGGCTGCAACAGCGTCCATTAACCCACCCAGAAATTCATGGCATCCAAGCATTTCGTCAAAGCATGGCGGCAACTAATGTGTGGCAAATGCGTTTGCCTAGTAACACAGATAATTTAATTATTGATACGCCAGCGGGTGTAGACACGAATAAGTTATCAGCAACCATCCGCTCCGCCGATAAAATAATTATTCCGGTTATGCCTTCACCAATTGATATTCGTGCATCAGCGATGTTTATACGTGATCTGGTGCGACAACTGCCTTTAGCGACGCGCCATTTAAAATTAGGCGTAGTGGCCAGCCGCGTGGCTCGTGAAGGTGTCGCTTATTACACCTTGAAACGGGTGTTTGATAATTTAGAAATACCTGTGATTGCGTCTTTGCATGAATCAGAGAACTATATTCAAGCGGCTGAGCACGGTGTTGGTTTGTTGGAAATGCAATCGCCGCGTACAGAAAAAGATAAAGCAGATTGGATGCCATTACTAGAGTGGATTACAGGCCGTTCTGTGACCAATAAAACTCCTAAAAACGATTCCCGCCCCGCAAATTTTCTGTAAAACTTATTTTAAAAATAAATGGTAGGCTGGGTTGTCGCTTTCATTCCAATACGGATAGCTGAGCTCTTCAAGAAATGTTTCGAATTCCGCCATATCAGAATCTGTAACCTGTATGCCGACCAAGACGCGTCCGTAGTCCGCACCATGATTACGATAATGAAACATGGATATATTTCTTTGTTCGCCAAGTTTGGTGAGAAAACGCAACAAGGCGCCGGGGCGCTCTGGAAATTGGAAACGATAAAGCCTTTCGTTTTCAGCTTGGGATGCATGTCCACCGACCATATAACGGATATGAATTTTTGCTAATTCGTTATCCCACATATCGAGCACTGGGTAACCGGCCTTTTGCAACTTAGCTATAAGCGCATCTTTTTCAGCTAGTCCATTTTTAAGTTGCACGCCGACGAATATATGGGCATCTTTTGAGTCGGCGTAACGATAATTGAATTCGGTTATGCCACGTTGACCAATGCTATGACAAAATTGGCGGAAGCTGCCTGGTTTTTCGGGAATAGTTACCGCTAAAACGGCTTCCCCATGCTCACCAAGCGCCGCACGTTCGGACACATGCCGTAAGCGATCGAAATTCATATTTGCGCCGCTACATATGCCGACAAAAGTTTGTCCACTTATATTATGGGCCTCGACGTATTTCTTCATGCCAGCAACAGCTAAAGCACCCGCAGGTTCTGTGATGGCGCGTGTGTCATCAAAAATATCTTTAATCGCAGCACAGATTTCGTCTGTATTGACCATTATGACTTCATCGACGGTATGTTTAGCTACCTCATACGTATGTTGCCCTATTTGTCGAACCGCAACTCCATCGGCAAATATACCGACTTGGTCGAGAATAACGCGCTCTCCGGCTTTTAATGCTGCATGAAGGCAACCGGATTCCTCAGATTCAACGCCAATGATTTTTATTTCCGGCCGTAGATGTTTGATATAAGCCGAGACACCCGCGATTAATCCGCCGCCACCGACGGGAATAAAGACTGCGTTCAAAGGATGGGCCTGCTGACGTAAAATTTCGATGCCGATGGTTCCCTGCCCGGCAATAACGTCGGGGTCATCATAGGGGTGGATATAAGTGAGCTGAAGGCTTTGTTCTAATTCTCTTGCGTGTTCGCTAGCATCATCGTAGGTATTGCCATGCAGAACCACCTCGCCTCCCATACGTTTAACCGCATCGACTTTAATTTGTGGCGTAGTCTTAGGCATGACAATAACGGCGCGTATTTGTTTACGCTGTGCGGCCAGAGCCACACCCTGGGCGTGATTCCCAGCGGAAGCGGTAATGACACCAGCTGTTTGTTGTTGTGCTGTTAGCTGGCTTATTTTGTTGTAGGAGCCGCGTAACTTGAATGAGAATACGGCTTGTAAATCCTCTCGTTTTAAGAGGATATTATTATTCAAGCGGCGTGAAAGCATTGGTGCTTGATCTAATGGCGTTTCGATGGCTACGTCATAAACCGATGCATTGAGTATCTTTTCTAAATAACTAGGGCTCATTTATGTGTACCGCTTGTTCTAGGCTGTTGTTCATGACGTATGATAACAAGATAATCGTCGATTTACGCTGGAAATGACCATATAAGTCATTGTTTTATAGCAAAGCTATCTTGCTAATCGAGTTATCCACAGTTTATGCGTATAATACTCGGTTTATCGAGATTTGGCCTGGATTCATTAGAGGATAAAGAAATGTCTCAAGACGATCAGAAAAAAGCAGCCGCCATTGCGGCCCTGGATTTTGTTGGTGTTGGTAGTGTCGTTGGTGTCGGTACTGGTTCCACGGTGAATTATTTTATCGATGCGTTAGCAGGTATAAAAAATAAGATTGAGGCAACCGTTTCCAGTTCTGAAGCTTCAACCCAGCGTTTAAAAAGTCATGGAATATCTGTGGTAGATCTGAATAGTGTAGGAAGCTTCGACATCTATGTAGACGGTGCAGACGAAGTTAATGCTCACAAACATATGATAAAAGGTGGTGGTGGTGCACTTACGCGGGAAAAAATAGTTGCTGCTGTGGCGAAGCGTTTTATTTGTATCGTTGATGTTGGCAAACAAGTGGATGTTTTAGGCAAATTTCCTTTACCCATTGAAGTTATACCTATGGCGCGAAGCTATATTGCACGTGAAATCGTCAAACTAGGCGGTACACCGATCTATCGCGAAGGTTTTGTTACGGATAATGGTAACGATATTCTTGATGTGCATAATCTACAAATTTTGAATCCGCCAGAATTTGAAAGCCAGCTTAATGAACTAGTAGGTGTAGTTACTAATGGCTTGTTTGCTCATCGAGGTGCCGATGTCGTGTTAGTCGGAACAGATACGGGCGTGACTCGTTCCGAATAAAACCATGGCGCGCACCCTGATTATCATTGGTGTTGTGCTAATTGCACTTGGCTTGTTGTGGCCATGGCTGCAAAAGCTAGGACTAGGACGTTTGCCCGGCGATATATTGATTCAGAAAGAACATTCTACATTTTATATTCCACTCACTACGTCTATCGTAGTGAGTATTGTCTTAAGTTTATTGTTTTGGTTTTTTCGAAAATGACTAATAAGATTCAAGCTATAAAATTTTTATGTGGACCCGACCAAGACCATGTGTCTGCCCAAGCTTTAGCTGAAAACCAGGGCTTGGCTGAACCAATTTTACTGCAACGACGTGGCTATCAAGTGGCCTGGGTCGTGCCACAAACAACAGCAGTAAACCAAGAAATAGAATCTCAGCGACTAGCCTGGTCACAACAACAAGGATTAGTGCTTCCTGCTTTTTTTCATGATGAATTGAATTATTATAGCGAGTCGATTGATGCTAGTTTGTTAATGGCGTTTGCGATTATGGATGGTGAAGATCCACAAAGTGTGTTCACTACAGAGGTTATGCTGTCTCGATTGGGCGATGATTTTGAAATGTTAGCCTGTAGTGAAGAAGCGGTTGATGAACAACAGATTGTTTCAATTGATTTTGACGCTTATGCACAAGGAGAACTGATTGCCGATGATTTATGGTTGCGTATTAGTTGGTTATCTTTATTCGAGGAAGACTCCTCGTTGCGATTTCGATTTTCGTTTGGCCTAGAATTTTATGAAGATGTATCACTGGATGTGGATAAGCAACGTCTAGCGGCGCAACTTTGTGAGCGCATCTTTCCTGAGTCTGCATTAATTACCCAGAACACTCTATTGAACGAAGCTTTGCGCCAGTTATTGCAACAAGATCAATTAGAGTTCGTGGAGCGAATAGTTTATTTGAACAGTCCCAAAGGTGGCGCGCAATTTCATCATGATGTTGAGCGTGGTCACCAAGGTGTGGTATTTGCGCAATTACACGGTCGTACGGTTTGGTTGGTAGTGCCCAAATTAGCGTTAGTTGAACAAATTCAAACTTATTTGGCTCAACAAAAAGCGAAATCGAAATCTGATTCAGTTTTAACGAGCAAAGAATTCGAATCGCTTCTAGCATTAGATACAGAATCCTTAGGCGCCGAACTCGATAGTTTTTCTAATAATGCCTTGGAGAAATTACTCAATCGCTCGCTTGGTTTTAACCAAATGTTGCTGGCCAATGGTTATGGTTATTTGATAGCGCCTGGTGACATTATGTTATTGCCCCAAGCCGGTGAAGCCAATTGCGCCTGGCATAGTGTTTTTTGTGCCGATGATTATCCAGGATTAGCCTTATCCTTTGCGATTCGATAAGACGTAAAATTATTGGCTCGCTAGTGCTTGTTTTTCTATGTCTTTTTGCACACCGCGCATGGATCGTAACCATGGAGTGACTGTGCTCAAGCTGGGTGGTAAATTTTTCGCAGCAGCTTTGGCTGACTGGCGGTTTTCAAAATTCCCATAAACCACGGCATACCATTGATCCCCATTACGAATACTAGGAAAGTAAGCAGCGTCCTGTTCGATATTATGTTGTTTAATAAAATCGGTTACAGCCGATTTTTTTCGACTGGCCAATAGCTGTAAAGTGTAGCGTTTTGCCGGTTGCTGGTTTAGCCAATCCTCATTTTTCAATTCTGACGTGTTTACTGTTGATGTTTGTATAGGATCAGGTATTGCTGTTGTCGCTTTTGCTTCGGTAGTTTCAGGCATGGAAAAAATGTCGCTGAGTTTATCTTCTTTGCTTGAAACTTCGCTTGGTGGCTGTGTGGCCAATTGAGCAAAGCGTTGGCTAGGCGATAAAGGTTCTTCATTAGGACTTGATCGCATTGAAGTATCTTCTTTTGCGGGTAGTGGTAATAAACGCTCAACTCGTTCAGCTTGTGCAACAGAATTGGTTTTATCTAAATCGGAATTCACAACAATATAGACAAAAAAACCTATGGCCACTACACCCAACGATGCTGCAAGCGTTTTAAAAGAAATAATGTGTTTGGAATTTTTTCTGCGAGGGCTTCTGTCGAGCTGTCCTAGCTTTTCCAAATGTCTTTCCCAGATAGCTTGTGCCAACTGGTTTATTTTT
The DNA here is from genome assembly GCA_029883265.1 of Gammaproteobacteria bacterium. Classification (GTDB taxonomy): domain Bacteria; phylum Pseudomonadota; class Gammaproteobacteria; order S012-40; family S012-40; genus JAOUJM01. The sequence continues at coordinate 13,650 of JAOUJM010000056.1, read as the reverse complement.
GGAAACATGCCTTCAGACTCATCGTGAATCGCACGGACGGTATTCTCGGCGAACGGTTCGGTTTGCTCATAGCCTACCGAACCTAACACTTGGTCAATATAATTTTCGGTATCAAATTCGGACAAGCCGTGCATGTAAAGAATTTTTAGTCCTTCACCCGAGCTATCCGGAATGGCGTTGGTTAAATTACTGGGAATGGATTCACCGAAAAATATGGACTGCGCAAGTGGTTTGGTGTTTTGGTCATGATAGCCAAGTTGGATAACGATGTCGGCGGCTTCTTTTGTAAGCGATTCAGCGTTATCAATGGCTAAAAACACATTGACATCACCTTGACGAAAGGCGTCCAATTGTTCAACAAATTGTTGAATCGAACTTTGGTCGTTGGATTGAATCGGTCGGATTTGTAAATCATTGGCTATTTGCTGGAACAAGGTTTGTGCATTGGTTTGTTTCTTTGCATCGACATTACACACACGCCAATTGTTTTTGGGTGTATCAATAAAACGGTGTTTGAGCAAAGTAGTCTTTCCAATACCTTTGGCTCCAGCCACAAATAAAAATAAATCGGTATATTCTAATAAGTGAGTAAGTTTTTTTAATAATTCACTTCGGGTCTCATCCGCAAAAAATAAAGGTTGGTTGTCGAACAAATGGCGTGGCCATTCGTTTTCCAACTGTAAATTCAAGTCGTCATCCACTGCAATTTCAAATTCCTGATCGCGCATATCTACGGTCCACTTTCCCCTTGAGCAAATACTATTCTGTAGCCTTTTTTGAGTTGCCGATCACGCGCCGCTATCAACGCTTTTTCGGCTTGTTCAAAACTGTCGTAATGTTCTTTTTGCACCCGGCCGGAGGCCCCGGCTCTTCCCCATTCTTTCACCAGATTCCAACCATCAAATAAGTCCGGTTCTAGACCCAGTTGATAAAACTGAGGACTATGGTTGAGATCAGCCGTTTGCTGCATATAAATGCGCATGATTTTGGTCAGTTTTTGGTGATGTTTGCATAAACGTTAAGCATAGTCCGCTTATACCAGAAAATGAACTGTTTTGCTGCAAAATCAAGTTAATTGCAGTGGTTCATAAAGTCGTTTGTACTCAGTGATAGCATAACGGTCCGTCATACCAGCAATATAATCAGCGATTATTCGCGCTTTGCCACTTGGCCCTAATTCTTTTTCAGCCACTCGGGTTTTTTCATGATGTTCATTGGGCAACAATTGGCTGTCATCAAAAAAGGCAGTAAACAGTCCCTGAACGACTTGTGCTGCTTTTTTAGTCATGCGGTGGACTCGATAGTGTGTATATAAATTGTGGCGCAGAAAGGATTTTAATTCCAAATTCTGCTGGCGCATGGGTGCACTGAATCGAATGAGCGCATCTTGATGTTGTCGCGCATCATCTGAGTTTTGTGGGTTTGCCTCAGTTAAGGCTTGGCGACTGCTATTGATTAAGTCATTGACCAGCACATTAATCATACGGCGAACAATTTCATGGGTGGTGCGGCGTTTTGGTAGTTCTGGATAAAGTTGTTTTACCAATTCATATTGATCACGAAACAGTTTAACTTCCACTAGTGCTTCGAAATTCAACAAACCTGCGCGCAAACCATCATCAACGTCATGATTATTATAAGCAATTTCATCAGCGAGATTGGCTAGTTGGGCTTCTAGGCTTGGTTGGTGTTGATGGATAAAGCGTAGACCAAGCTCACCCAGCTCCTTGGCTTTTTGCACGGCACAATGTTTTAGAATGCCTTCTCGGGTCTCAAAGGTAAGGTTCAAGCCCTCAAATTCAGCATATTTCTGTTCGAGCCTATCAACAACGCGCAGCGACTGTAAATTATGTTCAAACCCACCATAATCACGCATACAATGATTCAAAGCATCCTGCCCAGCGTGACCAAATGGTGTATGGCCTAAGTCATGGGCCAGTGCGATGGCCTCAGTTAAATCTTCATTGAGTCCCAAGGCACGGGCAATCGAGCGTGCAATTTGAGCAACTTCTATGGTGTGGGTTAACCGGGTGCGGAATAAATCCCCTTCGTGGTTAACGAAAACCTGTGTTTTATATTCTAGTCGACGAAAAGCGGTGCAATGAATAATGCGGTCCCGGTCGCGTTGAAACTCACTTCGATAGCCGGGATGTGACTCCGGTGTTTGCCGCCCCTTAGAGAATTTTTCATGAGCCGCATAAACTGCCAGCTCATGGCTCATATGCCTATTTTCCGTGTACTGGGTAAAGCATGATGTTCATTGAGCGCTTGAGCTAATAATTCTTGATCATAATCAGCTGTGATAATTGCTTCGCCAATGGCTTTAAGTAATACCAAGCGAATTTGGCCGGAAATGGTTTTTTTATCGCGCTGCATTAAGTCCATGAATTTCTCATACGTCATGCTTGCTGGGGCACGAATTGGCAAATCTGCTTTATCGATTAATACTTCGACGCGGTGAAAATCGTCTTGGTTTATCCAACCCATACGTTTGGACAAATCCGCAGCGATGATCATGCCGGTACCTACGGCTTCGCCATGCAGCCATTCGCCATAACCCATACCGGTCTCGATAGCGTGACCGAAGGTGTGGCCAAGATTAAGCAAAGCGCGTTGTCCTGCCTCCTTCTCATCCGCAGCGACAATTTTTGCCTTATCTTCACAGGAGCGAAAAATTGCATAAGCTAAAGCGTCTGGTTCGCGCTTTAACAAATCATTCATATTGGCTTCTAACCAACAAAAAAACTCTTCGTCGCCCAGCATGCCGTATTTAATAACCTCGGCAATACCGGCGGACAATTCACGATCAGCCAGGGTATTAAGTGTAGAGGTATCTGCGACCACACATTGAGGTTGGTGAAACGCACCGATCATATTTTTGCCTAACGGATGATTAACACCGGTTTTGCCACCCACCGATGAATCAACTTGGGATAATAAAGTTGTTGGAATCTGGATAAAGTTAACGCCACGCTGATAACTAGCAGCAGCAAATCCTGTCATATCGCCAATAACCCCCCCACCTAAAGCGACCAGAGTGCAACTGCGGTCGAAACGTGCTTCGAGCAGCGCATCGAATATTTTATTCAGCGTCTTGAGGTCTTTGTAATGTTCACCGTCGGGCAAGACAAGAGACTCTATTTGATACCCAGAGAACATTTGTTCTGCTTTGCTTAAATAAAGCGGTGCCACAGTCGTGTTAGTCACGATCATGACTTGTTTTCCGGTGACATGGGGACGAATTAAGTCTGTGTTACCCAATAAGTTTTCACCGATATGTATGGGATAACTGCGTTCGCCTAAATCAACGTGTAATGTTTGCATAATTCTATTTTACCGTAATTAGAAAAGCCGTGGAAAATTCATTTAAGTGCATCCAAGGCTTTTTTTATTTTTGAAACCACTCGACGAATGGGTAAAACGCCGGTATCAATACAAAGATCAGCGACTTCCTGATAAAAGGCCAAGCGCTGCGACATAATCTGCTTGAGCTTGGCGTGTGGGTCATCGGTTTGCAGCAATGGGCGGTTTCGATCTTTGCTGGTACGCTCGAACAATTTCTCAATGTCAGCCGTGAGAAAAACATTAAATCCTTGATTTTTTAGTATTTCTCGATTCTCTGGTCGAATAATAATTCCGCCGCCGGTGGCAATCACAAATTGATCCAGCTTTACTAAGTCCAGCAAAATAGCGGTTTCGCGTTTGCGAAACCCATCCTCGCCTTCCAGTTCGAAAATGAGTGGAATACTCGCGCCTGTATGTTTTTCCAACTCCTTATCTGAGTCGTAAAAGGGAAGTTTTAAGTTTTGTGCTAATTGTACGCCAATAGTCGTTTTCCCCACGCCCATTGGGCCGATAAGGAAAATTCGTTGACTGAGTTGTTGCTTACTGAGTGCCATGATCGTTTGAATGTTAAACAGGTGTATAGCATAACATGAACCTTAGCTTTTAAGGCATGGCTTTAGCTGGCGAAATTGGTGTTTTTGCCTTATAACAGCGGTGATAGCCGGTCAGACTAATGTGTTGATCTAACCGGTAACTCTGCCCAATTTAATTAAGGCTGAAATTTTCTTTGAGTATTTTTGGTGTGACAAAAATCAATAATTCAGTTTTGGCATTGACGACGCTGGTAGTGCGGAATAAAGCGCCTAAGAAAGGAATATCACCAAGCAAGGGCACTTTTTTCACCTCCTTGAGTTGTTGTTGTTCATAAATTCCACCGAGCACCACGGTTTCGCCATTTTCAACTAGAACCTGGGTTTGGATTTCTTTGGTGTCGATAGCCACTGCGCCACCGCCCGTAGTGTTGGTGCTGCGACTATCCTTATTAACTTTCAAATCGAGAATAATACGATCATCGGGAGTGATTTGTGGGGTAACTTTCAAACTCATGACCGCCTTTCGAAACGACGTCGTGCTAGCACCACTTGAACTGGCTTCCTGATAAGGTATTTCTTCACCCTGTTCGATAAGCGCTTCTTTTTGATTAGAGGTGATAACCCGTGGACTGGAAACGACTTCCCCTTGCCCTTCGGCTTGCATAGCCGCCAATTCCAAATCAAGAATCGCTGTAGAGCTTAAGAATCCTAGTGAAAAGCTGGGTGCTTTAGGACCATTAGTCCCGGAACCAAGTGGTAGGTTAATGTTAAAATTATCATCATCACCGAAACTGGCACCGCTAATTACATTGTTCATGCCACTACTGGTTCCTGCAGTTGCAATTGAACCACCACCACCCGAAACTGTGCCACCGATGCCAAAACGAATGCCCATATCTTTTGAAAAACTATCACTTGCTATAACGATTCGTGATTCGATCATGACCTGCCGAATGGGAATATCTAGGTTGCCGATAAGTTTGCGTATCTCAGCTAATCGGTCAAAAGTGTCACGAATTAATAAAGTATTGGTGCGCTCATCCACGGTGATATTTCCGCGTGCGGAAAGTAAGGTGTTTTTATCAGACTTGATAATTTCAGCGAGTTTTTGTGCTTTGGCATAATTAACCTGAACTAACTCAGAGTGCAAAGGCGCTAATTCAGAAATTTGTTTGCGGGCTAATAATTCCAATTGCTCACGTTCGGCTATTTCACTGGCAGGTGCGACTAGAATCACATTCCCGGTTTGCCTTTTGGATAAACCTTTGGCCTTGAGAATTATATCCATGGCTTGATCCCAAGGGGTGCTTTTTAAACGTAAAGTAATGCTGCCTTTGACCGTATCGGAAACTACAATATTGAGACTGGTGAAGTCAGCTAATAATTGTAGTACTGCGCGCACTTCGATGTCTTGGAAGTTGAGCGAAAGCTTTTCGCCGACATATTCAGCTTGGCGTGCTTCGGCTTTTTCCGCCGGCGTTAATGGCTTCAAATCGATGGTTAAAGTGTTATCAGATTGATAAGCAATGTGTTGAAATTGTCCATTGGGTGTGATCACCATGCGCACATTATTACCTTGTTTAAATGTGTCAATAGTGCTGACCGGTGTGGCAAAATCAACAACATCCAAGCGTTGCTGTAATTCTTTAACAACGTTTGCGTTTAGATAGTCAACAACAATGCGTCCGCCTTCTTCGCGAATATCTGCTACCACATCGTTGGATGAGAAGGTCACGACTACGCGGCCTTCCCCTGCGTTTCCACGACGGAAATCCACACTGGTGATGCCTTGTGTGGGTACATTTTTATTTTGTTTGAAATTAGCTAAGGATTTATCCGCCGGTGCGCTGGCTATTGCTTTTGCATCGACTTCCAAAATAAATGCTTTATCTTCGAAACGAGTGCTGAAGGCGACTTGTTTAACCAGATTGATAACAATTCGTGTTCGTTGGTTAGCTTCAATGGCGGCGATTGAGCTAATAGGGCCAATACCAATTTTACGGGTGCGCCAATCAAGTTTGCTGGTGGTGTTTGGGAAATCCAAGGCGATGCGCGCGGGTGAATCAACGGTAAAGCTAGTGGGTTCCACATTAGCTTGATTGAGCTCAATAGTGATTTTAACTTTTTCACCCGGCATTGAGGAAAAACGTATATCACGGATTTGAGCTTGCACCATCGGGTCAAGTGGAGAAATTTCTGCTTCGCTTTGAGTCTCGATGTTATCGTTTGGTGTGGAAAAATCCGGCGTTTCTAATGTAAATTCAAGATTTTTATTTGGTTCTGCAGCGAAAACAGAAAAGCAAACAAGCAGACCTATTGGTATGATCAATTGTTTAAATTTGTTTTTGTGTAGTGACCTTAACATCGTTTTAATTTCCTATTGTGCAACTTATTGCATCAAGCTGAGCTTATTTGGACGTTCCACCCATCTTCCCAAACCATCGACTACGGTCTCATTAACCAAAATTTCCGAGTCGGTTATATCTGTTATTTTCCCATGTTGTTGCCCTATATAATTGCCTTGGCGAACATGATGTATGGTGCTATCCGGAGCTTTAATAATCGCCCAGACATGGCCTTTTCTATTCAATACGCCAACCATGGCGAGCGACTCCAGATTGTACTTTTCTAATTCCTCTTTATTTCTACCCTCATTCGGTTGTTTTTTCGCAACTGTATTTTTCGTGGCTGCTTTGACCATTGTGACGGAGGGTTTAAATGGGTCACGTCTTTTTGCAACAGAGTATTGATAACTTTGATATACGGTTGCATCTGGTACTGGCTGGACTTGGCCTTTGAGATTTTCACGGGTTTCGGCCACATAGTTTTTCAGGTCATCCAAACGATCCCCGCCGCAGGCGCTTAACAAAACAATCAAGCTGATGACTAATAATGCGTGTAAATTTCTCATCATTTTTTCTTGCTCTGTGCTAAATCTTTTATTTCTTGTTCGTCAAGATAACGATAAGTTTTTGCAATGGCTTTTAAAACCAGTTCATCAGATTCTTTATCGTGCTGACGAATTTCAAAATCGTGGAGCGTAACAATTCGCGATAGTGTCGCGATTTCACTGACAAAATTTCCAAATTCGTGATAGCGGCCTCTTACCTGTAATTGAATGGGCAATTCCGCGTAAAAGTCGATAGGTTCTTCAGTCTCAGGCTTGAATAACTCAAACTCTAAGCCGCTACTTACACCCGTGCGAGATATGTCAGAAAGTAATTCGTGCACTTCTGTCTTACCAGGAAGTTGTGCCAGTAAACGGCTGAAGCGTCGCTCAATTTCTTTCATTTGTGATTTATATTGATCGAGATTCGATGCTAAGGACTGGCGCTGTTCAAATAATTGGCGCAAATCGGCTTCACGGTTTTTCGCAGTATCTAATGATTTGAATAGACTGCTAGTGTCCCAAAAATAGCCTAGTGACAAAATCAGTGCAAACGTGAGCACAACCACGGTCGCTTTAGCGGGTTTAGGCCAATTGCCGATGTTTTCAAAATCAAGATTCTGTGACCAATCCATGTTAACTGGCCTCAGCTATTTTTTGTGTGGGTTTTTTACCTTGATGAAAACGCAAGCTAAACCAATTGCCATTAGGAAATTGTTTTCGGCTGGAGTCGATCACAAGCAGCTCGGGATCATGCAGCCATGGTGAAGCGTCAAGGTTGCGCATGAAGGTTGAAACTCTGGCATTAGAATCTGCAATACCTTCAACTGTAATAATATTATTCTTGTGTTCCACCCGAACTAATTGAGCGCCATCAGGTAAGGTGTTGACCAATTCTTCGTATAAATGAACAATTTCAGGGCGACTGCCTTGCAGATTGCGAATAATGTCCATGCGGTCAAGTAAACGCTGTTTTTTTTCTTCTAGTTTTTTAATCGCGGCAATTTGCATATCAACTTTGCCTAACTCGCCTGCGAGGAAATTATTGCGTTGGTTTTGATAATTAATCATGCCCTGAATATTGGCATGTACGATCACGACAACAATGATTGCGGCAACAGCCGTCGCGCCCAGAATGACAAAAAACCGCTGTTCGCGTTTTTTCTTTTCGGCTTCACGCCATGGCAGTAAGTTGATGCGAGGCATTAGTCGAAACTCCGCAGGGCTAAGCCACATTCAACCAATAAATTAGCTGCATCAGCAGCTAGTGCAGGCGCGCTGACTTTGGGCGCAAGCGTCATTGATGTGAATGGATTGGCGATGGAAGTTGGTAAGTCCAGATATTTGCTCACGGTTTCCTCAAGTCCCTCGATGTGTGTTGCTTCGCCAGATAGAACCAAGTGATCTAGCTGGCTATAACGGCTGGATGAATAGAAGAACTGCAAGGAGCGCGAAATTTGCTGAGCAACAGCCTCTTTAAATGGCTCTAACACTTCTGGGACATAGGAGTCGGGCAAATCATCATTTTCTCGTGCAAGTTTGGCTTCTTCAAAGTCCAGTCCGTATCGGCGTTGGATTTCATCTATGAGTTGTTGTTCCCCAAACACCGTTTCACGAGTGTATATCATTTGCTGGTCATCGAGTACAAAAAGAGTGGTTATGTTCATGCCGATATCAACCACACCAATAGTATGCTCGAAACCACTGTTGGGTAGTTGCGACGAAATCAGCATAAATGCGTTTTCTAAAGCAAAAGACTCCACATCAACCACACGTGGTACTAAACCACCGAGTTCGAGAGCCGCGACACGAGCATCGACATTTTCACTGCGACAGGCAACCAGCAATATATCAACTAAATCGGGATTGGCATCGTTATGCCCCAATACTTCAAAGTCGAGTGCGACCTCTTCGAGTGGATAAGGAATATATTGATCAGCCTCCAATTCAATTTGTGTAGAAAGCTCATCTTCGCTTAAGGCGGCTGGCATTTGAATAACTTTGCTGATGACTGAGGAAACAGGAACAGAAACTGCAGCGTCGCGTATTTTGGTGCCGGAACGGCGAACGGCGCGACGAATGGTTTCGCCAACGGTTTCTACATCTGTGATGGTTTTTTCAACAACAGAATTGGGTGGCAGGGTTTCAACTGCAAATGCTTCTACACGGAAACGTTGTTCGTGTTCACTTAGCTCGAGGAGTTTAACGTGTGAGGCGCTAATGTCGATGCCAAGTAAAACTGGTCGTTTTTGACGAAATAGCTCAGCTAGCGTCACACCTTTTTCCCCTTTAAAATTTGACCTATTTTTGGCGGAAGTATATCGTTCATCTCTTATCGAAAACTTAAAAATATGAGTCGCTTGCGAGAGGCCTTATGCCCAAGAATGATTCACCAGTTAACTATAGTGATTATTCGACATTATAGATATTTACTTTAATAATGACCTACTTAGGGTAATATAGAGCCTCAACAGCCGACCACGGGATTTGCATGGAGTATCTCAAGAAATTTTTTAAAATTGGCGCAATTACTTTTCTTGGTTTGGGAATTTTAGGCGCTTTTACCGCCGTGGGCTTGTATTTATACGTGGCACCACGCCTCCCGTCTATTGATAGTTTAAAAGACACTCAATTTCAGGTGCCATTGCGTATTTATTCCAATGATGAAAAATTAATCGGTGAATATGGTGAAAAACGTCGCACACCGCTTGATTATGATGAAGTGCCGAAACAATTAATACAAGCGGTATTAGGTGCGGAAGATGACCGGTTTTTTGAACATCCGGGGGTAGATTACCAAGGCATTGTGCGTGCGGTTGCACTTTTAGTCTTAACCGGCCAAAAAGTTCAGGGTGGTAGTACCATCACTATGCAGGTGGCGCGAAATTTTTTCTTGTCACGTGAAAAAACATTCCTTAGAAAATTTAGCGAAATATTATTGTCGTTTAAAATTGAAGCCGAACTGACAAAACAAGAAATTCTCGAGTTGTATTTAAACAAAATATATCTGGGTAATCGTGCATACGGTGTTGCTGCAGCGGCTCAGGTTTATTATGGAAAAGACATTCGTCAACTTAACGTGGCTCAGTTAGCCATGATTGCCGGTTTGCCAAAAGCGCCTTCGCGTTATAATCCGATCATTAATCCTGAACGTGCTTTGTTACGTCGTAACTATGTGCTCGGTCGTATGCAGGAGCTGGGTTATATCGAAGAACCGGTTTATCAATTTGCCGTACAGGAACCGGTTACCGCAGAAATGCATGGTCAAACTATCGAGGCGGAAGCAACTTACGCAGCAGAAATGGTGCGCCGCGAAATGGTCGAGCGCTATGGTAACGAAGCTTATACCCAAGGCTATATTGTCCACACAACAATTGAGGCAGACCTGCAGGAATCGGCGAATAAAGCATTACGCAAAGCCTTGCTCGAATTCGAAACCCGTCACGGTTATCGTGGCCCATTATTCCGTGCTGAAGATGAATTGGATTTCTCGAATATTGATGAGTGGGAAGAAAAGCTCTCGACCATGGAAGAAAATCCCATGCTGCAATTGGGCGTGGTAACCGAGCTTGTTGAAGATGGTGGCAAACAAGGCAGCGCGATTGTTTTCACCAATGACAATCAGCTTATTGAAATCTGTTGGAATGGCTTGAAATGGGCCGCGCCTTATATTGATGGTAATCAAGTGGGGTTTGCGCCTAAAAAAGTTTCAGAGATTTTACAGAAAGGTGATGTGATTCACTTTTTTATTGGCGATAAAAATGTGTATACGCTCGGGCAACTGCCTGAGGTTGAGGGTGCTTTGGTTTCTGTACGTTCGAAAGATGCATCCATCATTAGTATTGTCGGTGGATACAATTTCTATCGCAGTAAATTTAATCGCGCAGAACAGGCTGAGCGACAACCGGGTTCTAATTTTAAACCTTTTGTTTATTCGGCTGCGTTGGAAAAAGGTTTTACCGCTGGAACACTGATAAACGATGCGCCTGTGGTATTCCAGGATCCTGGGTTAGAAGATACCTGGCGTCCAGAAAATTATAGTGGTAAGTTTTTTGGTCCTACACGCTTACGCGAAGCTTTAGTGAAATCACGTAATTTAGTCTCTATTCGCATTTTGCGTTCGATTGGTGTGCGTTTTGCGATTGAGTATGTGCAAAAATTTGGATTCAACCCGGATAAGCTACCCAAAGATCTGTCACTAGCATTGGGTAGCGCCAGTTTGACACCACTTGAAATCGTGCGCGGTTATGCCGTGTTTTCCAATGGCGGTTATTTGGTTGATCCCTACATCATTAAGCGCATTCAAAGCAATGATGGTGAATTGCTGTTTGAAGCCAACCCACGCATAGTCTGTGAAGAATGTCTGCGTCAGCGTGCGGAAGAACGCAAGGAACTTGAAGCCGAGGCTGCACGTCTAGCTGAAGAGCGTGCGCAACAGGAATTGTTGAATATTAATGAAGATGGTTCGCCGGTTATTGTGGCGGAAAAAACTGATCAGGCACAACTTGATATTAGTCAAGAGAGTCTGGAAATAACTTCGTTGCGGGAACAGGCGGGTCTGAGCGCGACAGATGAAGAAAGTGCATTATTTGAGACCAGCGAAGAACTAATAGAGCCCGAAGAACCAATGATTAATCTTGCCGAGCGCACGGTTGATGAGCGTAATATTTATATCATGACAACCATAATGCGCGATATTGTTCAGCATGGAACGGGGCGTCGTGCCAAGATTTTACGACGCAATGATTTAGCGGGTAAAACCGGTACCACTAATGACCAGCGCGATGCTTGGTTTTCCGGTTTTAATCATGAGATTGCCACCACAGCCTGGGTTGGTTTTGATAAACCGCATCCGCTAGGTGATCGTGAATCCGGTGCACGGGCCGCTTTGCCCATGTGGATAGATTTTATGCGAGAAGCCTTGCGTGGAGTACCACAAAAAAATCTAGTGCAGCCACCTGGCCTGGTCTCAATTCGTATCGACCCTGAAACCGGAAAACTTGCCGGATCTGATTTTGACGGCGCGATTTTTGAAATATTTCGTGAAGAATTTGCGCCTAAGGAAAAAGTTGAGTCCGGACTGCCCAGTGGGGGCGGTAGTGATGATGGTGGTGGTGGTGCAATACAGGATATTTTCTAAATTCTGTGCCCACAGCTGGCGATATAAAAATAAAAATGAGGTTTAAAACATGAGTCGATCGTCTGATTGGGGCAAAGAGACACGCTCGCGTTTGGCATTGGAAGCCGCCCGGATTATGGGTGAAGAAGGCCTGCGGGATTTTCAAATGGCCAAGCGCAAAGCCGCAGCACGCTTAGGCGTAGGGCAAAATCACACGTTACCTAGCAACCAAGAAATTGAAGCAGAATTACGCCGATATCATGGTCTATTTCATGCTGAAGCTTTGGCTGAGCGTCTGCAGCGTTTGCGTGAAGAAGCGCGAGAAGCCATGATGTTTTTCCATCCTTTTAATCCACGCTTAGTCGGTTCCGTACTAGACGGGACGGTGAGTGAACATTCAAATATTAATTTACATGTATTTGTAGACACGCCTGAAGAATTCATATTGTTTCTTATGAGTCACAGCATCCCCTATGAACAAGGCGAACGGCGTTTTCGTTTTGAGAAAAATAGTCGCGTGCCCTACCCCGTGATTCATTTCATCGCCGGCGATACGGCGATTGATGTAGTTGTGTTCGGAGAGAATGGCATCCGCCAGGCGCCGCGCAGCAAAGTCGATGGTAAGCCGATGAAACGGGCTTCGCTTGCACAGCTTGATCGTTTATTAAATAAACAAACCCTCTCTGAAATTAGCCGTGATTAAAACAAAATCTGTGCAAGCTTTTCTGCGTTTGATAAGAGTTAGCGCTTGTTTGTTTTGTTAAAAGATTCAGTAAATAAACTTATTCTCGTTTTTAATATCACAACAACGCACTAGACGGTAGGATAAGCTGACTAAAAATATAAGGAGAGTCGCTTGTATATTCCAAGTTTTAATGAAGTGAACGATCTTGCGGTCATGCATTCTTTGATAAAGAATCACCCATTTGCAATGTGGACTGCAATGGCAGACGGTGAATTAGTTGTTAATCATATTCCGTTTGTGCTGCATGAATCAAAGGGAGAATTTGGAACTTTAATTGGGCACGTCGCAAGAAAAAATACAATTTGGCAAACCTGCTCTAGAGAAATTTCTTCGGCTATTGTTTTTCAAGGAGTGAATGCTTACATCAGTCCATCGTGGTATGCAAGCAAGCATGAGCATGGCAAAGCCGTGCCTACATGGAATTATGCTGCGGTACACGCCTGGGGAATCCCAAAAATAATTGAAGATCGTGAATGTTTACTTGCGCATGTGGAGGAAATCACAGACTTTCATGAGAAAGATCAGAAACTACCATGGAAGGTTTCAGATGTGCCTGAAGAATACATCAATAAACTTTTGGCTGTGATTGTGGGTATAGAAATCCCAATAACACGCCTGCAAGGTAAAATGAAACTAGGCCAAAATAAAAGTGATGCCGATAAATTAGGAATGGTGGCAGGTTTAATGTCAAAGCACACTGATCAGACGAAATATTTAGCACAAATGCTAAATCAACATATCAGTGAGTCTAAACAAAGTAACAAAACGTAATGTCAAAACGATTGGCTATGAATGAATTTAAGTGTTGAATTGAATGCTGACCCGTTTTATTTGTCGGATAGACTTTGCGAAAGAATGAATGCAAAAAAATCTACATATATGATTCTAGTGTTGCATTCATTGCTACAAAATGCTTTGGTTATGACCCGTCTGAATGTTTGTATTTCTATTTGTCGAAATAAGGTGAGATTTATTGTATGTTAGAATTTAGTCTGATGAATAATATTCAGTTTGAAAGCGT
>JAOUJM010000283.1 GCA_029883265.1 Gammaproteobacteria bacterium | reverse complement strand
GAATGCGTGCACGCTACCACCCGCATCGAGCTTGAATTGTTTTAACATGCTCAAAGCATCTTCATGGGCTTTACGTATGTGTAGAATTACTGGGAGTCTATGTTGTTTGGCAAGTTGCAGTTGTCCCGCAAGCAATCTCGCTTGTGCTTCACGGTCATGATTTGGTAAATAATAATCCAATCCGATTTCACCAACCGCACATGCATCGTAATCCTGCAAGGTTTCATTTAACAAATCCAAATGCTCAAGACTATGATCATTCATAAACAACGGATGCATACCATATGCACCCTCACAAAACTCATACCGTTGCACGATACTATGCAGACGTGGCCAGCTTGCTGCGGTGACGCCCGGGACTATAATACGTTTAACGCCTCGTGATAAGCATTGATGAACCACTTGATCACGGTCAGCATCAAACTCAGGAAAATCCAAATGACAATGGGTATCAATCACAACTACAACCCCGCTACCGTGCGCGTAAAGACAGGTGTAAACTCTTGTTACAACAATAGTCTATCTATTTAATTTGGCAATATTTTAAACAAATTAAAGCCCTGAATCATAGCGTTTTAAGCGATTTAAAGGTAACAAAATGCAAAAACTAATTTCAAAACCTCGAAGCTTTACTGGCTTATTCTTTGGGTGCTTTATGTTGTTAAGCTTTCCCACACTTGCTGATTGGCAGGCACAAATCGAACAACTCATACAAAACAAAAAACAACCAGAAGGTGTGGTGTTTGAAATTGTTAGTCGACAACAATCTTTGTTGCAAGACTTATTGCCGCCTTTGCAAAAACAAATAAAACGACTTAAAAAACAGTACCCAAGTCTTGATATTGCAGTGGTAACTCACGGACGTGAACAATTTGCATTAATGAGCAATAAAGCCAATCAATACCAACAAAGCCATCAAGCCGTAAAATCCCTGTTAGCCGATGATGTCAATGTTCATGTTTGTGGAACATTTGCTGAAATGAAAAATATTGCAGCCGAGGCATTCCCGGATTATGTCGATGTAGCAGCCGAAGGACCTGCACTGATCAAAGACTATATAAGTCTTGGTTATATTAAAATTCGTGTTAAGTAGATTCACTCTATGCGCAGACTAAGCATACTCCTTTTCATTCTAAGCCTAAGCTTTTGTGCTGTGGCAACTGCGGTCGGAACAAAAGATACTAATCACAAAAACTGGTTTCCCATTATCTATTACACCAACGAAACCAGTCTTGCCGCAGGCGCCGGCTTTATGAAAGGTTTTGATAAGGCTGAAAAAGACGGCCGCAAACAACGCCCCAATAGTTTCAGCGCCTGGGCTATTGTCACCTTACGCAAACAAATCATTCTCAAAGCCATTCCCGATTTGTATTTTCATGGTGATCAAACTAACTTGCGAATTGACACCTCACTATCCCGCGTACCGGCCACATTTTTTGGATATGGCGAAAACACCAAGCGCGTTGGCGAAGATTATGATAATCAATATGTATTTGCCGAAACAGTTTTGGTACGACGCTTATGGCGGCATCTACGTGCAGGCCTGCGTCATGACTTTTTAGTGAGCAAAATCACACCATCAGAAGAAGCGGAATTATTAACAACAAATACGATTGTTGGTGCCAACGGTGGCCGTAGCTCAGGCTTAGGTTTGGTTGTCGACTGGGACAATCGTAATCATACATTCTGGCCAACTCAAGGTGGAATTTATCGAGTAAGTTTGAACAATTACGATACCAGCATCGCCAGCGATTATGAATTCTCTCAAGCTGTTATCGATTTGAAACATTATTTCTCACCCATACCAAATCACGCGATCGCCTGGCGGTTATTTTCGGTGCTATCAAAAAACACGCCGCCGTTTTATCGCATGGCTATGCTGGGCGGCCCCAAACTCAATCGCGGCATTTACGAAGGGCAGTTTCGTGATCAACACGGTTTGGTTTCGCAACTAGAATATCGTCTGCCATTAAAAGCGCGTTGGGGTGCTGATTTTTTCGCGGCTATCGGAGAGGTAAGCAGCCAAACCAAGCAACTGATTTCATCAAACATGAAATGGTCGGTGGGCGCTGGCCTGCGCTACGCCGTTGACCCCAAACACAAAATGAATTTACGCGTAGACTTAGGTTTCTCTGCCTATGGCATCGCACCTATTATTTATATCGACGAAGCGTTTTAACTATACAAAGTTGTTAATTTTTTATTCAATTTGCCGATTAAATTACTTGTGTACGCAAGCATAAAAACAATGGAATTATGGCAGTAGAAATCGGCACTCCTACTCAGGAATCCTTGTTACTCAAACTGGCTTTTTGGTTGAGCAAACCCTTGGTCGCAATTGTATTTGCAATCACTAGCTCTTTAGCTATCTGGTCAATTATTCAAATTAATATCCATCAGCAAATCGAATTTAATTCCGGATTCTATTTATCCTTATTTATCCCTTTAGCCGTAGCCATTCCCGCAACTTATTTAGCACGCTTGTTTATTAATAAAATCGAGTCACAAAAAATAGCCTTGGAAAAAGCCAATGAATTGAAAAACACTTTATTTTCAATCATTGCTCATGACTTACGTTCACCACTGGCAACACTATCCGAGCTTTTGGAATTCAGCAAAGATAATGAAACCAATGAGACCTATCTGAAACAACATATTCAGGCCATTAATGAGCAAATGCAAAACAGCATTAACCTGCTTGATAATTTATTAAAATGGTCACATTCCCAACTTAAAGGCCTACAACCACAATTTAGAGTTTTCGACATTAAAGATATTGCCATTGAAAACTTATCCCTTCTCAGCCAACAAGCCAAAAATAAAAATATATTTCTTGATAACCAAATTCGACAAAGCAGCTTGATTAAAGCCGATAAGGATATGATCAAACTTGTTATACGCAATTTAATTTCAAACGCCATCAAGTTCACACCCAATAATGGCATAATAAGCCTGCTCATTAATAATGAACAGGGAAACACTATAATTTCAGTTCGCGACAATGGTGTTGGTTTATCAAATCAAGATCGAGAACAAATTCTTGTACACAACGAGCACTTTAGTAAACAAGGCACAAATAACGAAAAAGGCACTGGTTTGGGATTAATGTTATGTAAAGAATTTATTGAGCGCCACGGCGGTCGCTTCTGGATAGAGAGTGAACTCGGCATGGGTTCAACCTTTCGTTTCTCCATTCCACAATAAAAGAACGCGCCGAAACTGTTTCGACGCGTCATTCTGTGTAACAATTCTAATTTAATGCCAAAGGTTGAATAATGATGGGCTGTAAAACAAGACAACTAAAATTCCAATTGGTTTTAATTGGAATATAGGTCGCATTATTCCATTCAGCAAATTCAGCCAGAGAATTATCTTTATCAATTTTTGCGCCTAACCAATATTCCTTTGAACAACTTAAATCACTTGGCACAGTGACATCTTGATAACGCGTATAAACATTCGCTGGTGATTGACCGAAACTCACGCTTGTTAATAAGCGGTCACCTGTGGATATATAACTATTCGTGGAAACATAATAACCCACATCTTCATATTGATAGGCACTACCATTATTCTCGAAAGTTAGCTCCATGCGAACGGTTTGACCACGGTTAACATTATATTGTGGCTCACCTTTAACCATGGTAAACGGCAACTCTGTGTTTGTGTTTGGATCAAGCAAGCGCGTACGCCCGTGAGTGCTGTATTCCCCGTTATTTCCAATACGACGCCAATGCACCACACCAAGATCTTGAGTACCATCGGAGCCATATAAATACCGAGCCCCGTGATTGGCATCTTCGCCAAAATAAGTATAAGCGGCATTGCCATTAGTCGACATGTGATTCCAATCAGTGCCCATGATATTATATTCATCAGCTTCATGGCCTAAACCGAGCGCATGACCGAGTTCATGTAGAATAGTTGACTCCATGGGACGTTTTGCAACGATAGTATCGCTGGGATCGTCATACGACCATTGATAATATTTATTCGCGGAGGATGTCCAGCTAACTGAACTGTCCATGATAATATCTTTCTCAGTAAAATTGTTGCAGTTGTTGTCCCACCAAGTATAGGTAACGCCTGGCCAAGCAATATTGTCAATCCAAATCTCCGTGCGATCATTATCCAAGCTAGGTACCGTATTGGTATAAACCAAATTGAAGACAAAGGGACTTGAGTTTTCATTTAAACGCGCAACGGCTTCTATTAGAGCGTTTCGTTCACTGCTACCTGATGGAAAGTCTGGCAAGTACGCAAAAAGTGTTTTGGAATTGCCACTCCATTTCACATCGTGACCATTGCAAGTATAGGTGGTAAATGCATTGGCTGCGCTAGCTGCCAGCAGGCATGAAGCCGCAAGCATCGTAGGTAAAAATCGTTTCATGTGTTGTTCTCCTTTTTTCAAACTTTTAATTTTGCATATAGGAATGCAAGCGTGCTATTGAGCTTTTTTACTCATGCGCAATTCAAATGCTTTGGTTTTGTTGACGTTGACCGCGCGCTTATTTACACCAAGTGGGTCATTTGGCATTTTTTTATGGATTTGTTGATGCGAGTTTGCGATAAACGAACCTGCATCATACATAGTTACTTTGGCCGCTTCTGGGCGAGGAATGTCAACATCATTACCTTTCCCATCAAAACCGTTAACATAATGCGTTCGTTTTTGCAGTGTTTGTTTACCGATCTTGTGTTGTGCGAATTTAATTCTTTCATTGACGGCACCTAAGGTCATTCGACCTTTCGCATCTTCAACAATCGCTTGCCCATATTCGTTATGCATCATGCCATCAACAATTCGAAATCGACCGTTGGCACATTCCACCAACGGACATTGCGCTTCGCCATTACCTTTAACAAATAGAATATCTTCATCACCAATATTAAATTTCGGCAATTGATCAACCCACATCACACCCTTATTATTCTGACCACCAATGAAACGTAAGGTGTAAGTGTTATCTCTATCGGTTTCGGCCGTTCCATGCAGCACTTCGTCAACCGTGAATGTCACAAAGGTATGAGGAATCGCACCTTGACCTTTGACCGGATTTGAGGAAGCGTAACTAACGTCTACAACCGTTCCACGGAATACTGAATCTGCTTGTTGCGCCATTTCGCCTATATCAAAATTATTCAATACATGGTGAGCTTGAGCCTGAGCCGCGAGCAAAAGACCACCCGCGAGTAGAGGAATAAATTTTTGCATTATGAATCTCCTTCTGATGCAACTTAAACCGCGACATTGCGGATAGCAGGAGATTAAGGGGATTGCACAGACAGCACTATTGAAAACTAAATCTTTAGGAAGTTAAATAATTCACTAACAAAAAAGAATTTGTAATAAAAGAGATATGACTTACAACCAATGCACTAACGCAAAGGTATTACGCCTCTGTCGATAGCACACATTCGCGCAATTGTTTGGCTGCAAGTTCAGGCGCAATCGTATTTACAAACAACCCAGAGCCTAACTCAAAGCCTGTCGGAATGGATGTGCGTGGACAAATTTCCAAATGCCAATGATAACTGGCTTGGCAGTGCTGATAACTTTCCCCATGTGGCAGACTATGCAGGAAATAGTTATATTGCACACCACCAACTACTTGATCTAAGCGCTGCATGACATTTTTTAGCACTCTGGCGAAGTCCTGCAATTGATTCTCACTCGCGCTTTGAAAATCCGCTTGATGCTCCAGCGGCAAAATATGCACTTCCCATTCGTAGCGACTGGCGAATGGTTTAATTGCGATAAAATGCTCACCTCTTTCTATCA
>JAOUJM010000282.1 GCA_029883265.1 Gammaproteobacteria bacterium | reverse complement strand
CATCGGCTGATGCAATTATTCGTGAACAATTACAACAACGCTTGCATGCCCAAGGATTAGCTGCCTTGCATGAAGAACTACAAACCTGTGATCCGCGTGCGGCAGCGCGCATTCATCCGAATGATCCGCAACGCATATTACGTGCCTTAGAAGTATTTACAGTCTCAGGAAAGTGTTTAAGTGACTGGTGGGATGAACAAGCAAAATCCGCTTTGCCATTTGAAGCAATTAAAATTGTGGTGTCACCCGATGATAGAGCGGTGTTACATCAACGCATTGAGCAACGCTTTGATCAAATGTTGGCGCAGGATTTTTTAGATGAAGCGAGACAGTTGTTTGCTGAAAAACATTTACACGCAGAATTGCCCTCCATGCGCTCGGTGGGTTATCGTCAAGCGTGGATGTTTTTGTGCGGTAAGTTGAACGAGTCAGAATTTCGTCAGAAAGCAGTGGTAGCCACGCGCCAATTGGCGAAGCGCCAGTTAACGTGGTTGCGTAGTGAGCAAAATTCACACTGGTTTGATAGTCAAAGCGGCGACTTTGTAACCCAAATAATTCAATTCCTCGATAGCAAAGGTATAAAAAGGTTAACTACATCAAGCTAGCGGTTTCTTTGTATTAAAATAATGTTATCATTGGCTTTGTTATGGGGTATTAGTCGGTGATACTAGGATACGGTCGTGTTGCATCCGTGTTCAAACTGTGTATGATTGCCGACTATTGTGATGATGAGAAGGTCCGCAGCGTCCATCATCGTGTACCCGGTGCCAGGGCGGTAGAAAGTTTGGGAATATTGCGCGGAATTTAACGAAGTAAAGGAGACAGACGCATGTCGAAAGGGCAAAGCTTACAAGACCCTTTTCTCAATATGTTACGAAAAGAAAAGGTGCCAGTATCTATTTATTTAGTGAACGGCATTAAACTACAAGGTCAGGTTGACTCCTTTGATCAATTTGTAGTGTTGTTAAAAAACACTGTTAGTCAGATGGTATACAAGCACGCGATTTCTACAGTCGTACCATCACGAAATGTTCGCCTTTCAGCTACCGATGACAGTCCAGAGCCTGGTAATAGCTAAATTCTTGGATTGTTTTCGCCTAAAACGCGTTTTCATTTTACCGATAGTTGGTTTTTTCACAGATATGGGGTGCTAAATGTTTGAGCGCCCCCAATCTGGTGAGAACGCGATTCTTGTTCATCTAAAAATCGGCCCTAGTGATGGTGATGCTGCTGAATTCGAGGAGCTGGCTAAATCGGCTGGTGTCGAGGTTTTGCAAACAATAAAAGGTAGTCGGACTGTGCCTGACGCCAAATATTTTGTTGGTAAAGGCAAAGCGGAAGAAATACGTTTGTCTGTCGAAAGTCAGCAAGCCGATGTGGTGATATTTGATCACGCGTTATCACCTGCCCAGGAACGAAACCTGGAAAGTTTATTTAAATGTAGGGTTTTGGATCGGACTGGTTTAATCTTGGATATTTTTGCTCAGCGAGCCCGTACCTTTGAGGGTAAGTTACAAGTTGAGTTGGCGCAGCTTAAACATTTGTCCACGCGCTTGGTTCGAGGTTGGACCCATTTGGAACGGCAGAAAGGTGGTATTGGTTTACGCGGACCAGGTGAAACCCAGCTCGAAACCGACCGTCGTTTATTGGCTGCGCGAATTAAGCAAATAAACAAGCGATTAGAAAAAGTGGAAAAGCAGCGCGCTCAAGGACGAAAATCACGACAGCGTGCGCAATTGCCAACGGTTTCTTTGGTAGGATATACCAACGCAGGAAAGTCGACTTTATTTAATAGTCTAACTGGCGCAGATGTCTATTCTCAGGATCAGTTGTTTGCGACCCTGGACCCAACCTTACGACGGGTGAATATTGGTGATGCCGGTCCTGTGATTTTGGTGGATACCGTAGGATTTATTCGTGATCTACCCCATGACTTGGTCGCAGCGTTTAAGTCGACTTTGGAAGAAACACGAGAGAGTGATCTACTTTTACATGTGATTGACGCCGCTGACCCACAGCGTGAAGAGCATATAGGTCACGTTAACGAAGTGCTCGAAGAAATTGGTGCTGACGAAGTGGTGCAAATTCAGGTTTTTAACAAAATTGATTTGCTTGATGGGTTTCAGTCAAGATTGGACAAGAATGAGTCAGATGTAGTGCAGCGAGTCTGGTTGTCTGCGGTAAGCGGTGATGGATTAGGTTTGCTTAAAGATGCCTTGCAGCAGCAATTTGGTGAAACCTTTGTACATGTATGGTTAGCTTTGCCGACGAGTGAAGGACGGGTAAGGGCAAAACTGTACGAACTGGATGCCATATTGCAAGAAACCATTGTGAATCAAGATTATTTGCTGGAAATCCGACTGCAACGGAAAACCTTATTGGAAATAATCCCCGAAAATGCAGAAATATTTGATCATCTGCCCAATGAGAGTGAGCTAATGCTTGCTAGGGCGGGTTAAGCCCCCTAAAATTCATGTTCTTAAGTTGTGAGTGCTATGAAAAAACAATTAACCAAACAACGTGGAGTGTATATGGCCTGGAATGAACCTGGTGGTTCAGGGAATAAAGATCCCTGGGGCAACCGGAACAATGAGCAGGGACCACCGGATCTGGATGAAATTATCAAGAATTTCCAGAAAAAACTGTCGGGAATTTTTGGCGGTAAAGGTGGCGGATCTGGTGGCAGTGGCGGCGACGGCAAAGGCGGTTCGACGCTGATCGGTTTAGCTCTGGTCGTTATTCTATTTTTATGGGCCGCTTCCGGAATTTATGTGGTGGATTCTGCCCAACGTGGCGTGGTACTGCGCTTTGGTCAATTTATGGAGACCACCATACCTGGTTTGCACTGGCATATTCCTTTCCCAGTGGAAAGCGTGCAAATCGTCGACGTAGATCGCATTAATAAGCTGGAAATTGGTTTCCGTGAAGGGGTGGGAGGCCGTGAGGCAACACCGGTACCTCAGGAATCATTAATGCTGACCCAGGATGAAAATATTGTCGATATACAATTCGCTGTGCAATACCGTATTAAAGATGCCAAAGATTATTTGTTCAATGTCAAAGATCCCGATATTACCTTGCGTCAGGCGACAGAAAGCGCGGTACGGGAAGCCATTGGTAAAAGTAAAATGGATTTTGTATTGACTCAAGGACAGGCTGAAATTGGTAGTCGTACCAAAGATATTATGCAGGGCATACTCGATAATTATCAGACGGGCTTGGAAGTTACTAGTATGAACTTGCAAAAAGCACAACCACCTCGCGAAGTAAAAGATGCTTTTGATGATGCAATCAAAGCACGTGAGGATCAACAACGCTCAATTAATAATGCCCATGCATATGCCAATGACATCTTACCTAAAGCCCGCGGTAATGCCGCACGGCAATTGGAAGAAGCCAATGGCTATAAAGCTCGGGTAGTTGCACAAGCGGAAGGTGAGGCGAGTCGCTTTACCCAACTTTTGAAAGAATATAAAAAGTCACCTCGTGTAACACGTGAACGTTTATACGTAGAAACCATAGAAACCGTTATGTCGAATACGAGTAAAATTCTACTCGATACTGAAGGTGGCAATAATTTGGTTTATTTACCCTTGGATCGTTTAATGTCACAAACGGCTCAGCGACCAGACGAGACAAAGATTCCAGCAAATTTTAATACGGATGATGTTAATCGACGGGTTGAAGAGGAGCGCAGACGCGCGCGCGATAATTTAAGATCACGAGGAGGTCGCTAATGGGTATTGTTAGATTAGCCGGCGTTGTCGTCGTCGTTTTGGCTGTTGTTGCCATGTTTTCACTATTTACTGTGGACGAACGCGAAAAAGCGATTATGTTTCGTTTCGGGGAAATTGTTAAAACCGATTTTGAACCGGGTTTGCATTTCAAACTTCCAGTTGTGAATAATATACGCAAATTTGATAGCCGGATTTTAACTGTTGATGCATCGCCGGAAGAGTTTCTCACGAGCGAGAAAAAGAACGTTATTGTCGATTCATTTGTAAAATGGCGAATTACTGATCCTGGCGAATATTATAAAGCCATGGGCGGTGACGAACGTAATGCGTCAAATCGTATTTCGCAAATCGTTAAAGATGGTTTACGTAATGAATTTGGTAAACGTACGATTCAAGAAGCGGTATCGGGTGAACGTTCTCAAATCATGGATAACTTGAAAATTTCCTCACGTAGTCAGCTGACGGAATTTGGAATTGAAATCGTTGATGTGCGGGTCAAACGCATTGACTTGCCGCGTAATGTAAGTACTTCGGTGTATGATCGAATGGAAGCAGAACGTGGTCGAGTCGCCAAAGATTTACGCTCAAAAGGTGAAGAGGAAGCAGAAAAAGTTCAGGCGGATGCGGATCGACAACGCGAAATTATTATCGCTGAAGCTTATCGTGATTCTGAACAAATTAAAGGTGTGGGAGATGCAGAATCTGCAAAAATCTACGCCAATGCCTACAATGGTGATCCGGAGTTTTATTCGTTTTATCGAAGTTTAAATGCATATAAGACGTCGTTCTCCAATAAAGACGATGTCATAGTACTAGAACCGGATGCTGAATTTTTTAAATATTTTAAAAAGTCGAAGAGCGGTAAATAACATTAGAACTAATTAATCGGACGATGCCGAACATCGTCCGATTTTTTTGTGTAAATCATAATAAAAGAGCAAAAGCATGTGGCAGGAACTCTGGGTGGCGTTGGCCTTAATGTTAATTATAGAAGGCCTGATTCCATTTTTAAGTCCAAGCCTTATGCGACAAGCCTTGATCACCATGGCGCAAACCAACGATCGTAATATGCGGATTGGCGGATTGCTGAGTATGATTTTTGGTTTGATAGTGCTCTATGCAGTGAAGTAATGAATAATGGAAACACAACGCTGGGTTTTGCCCGAAGGTATTGAAGAATTACTACCGCACCACGCGAAGCAGGTGGATGAGTTACGTCGTCACTTACTCAGTCTGTTTCACACTTGGGGCTATGATTTAGTTATCCCGCCTCTTATCGAATATATGGATTCGCTACAAGTCGGAAGTGGCGAAGACCTTTCAGCACTTACATTCAAACTTATCGATCCGTTAAATGGTCGCCTGCTGGGTGTACGTTCGGATATGACGCCGCAAGTCGCACGTATTGATGCGCGACGATTGCAGCACCAGGGGCCAGCCCGTTTATGTTATCTTGGTCCTGTACTACAAACCAAAGCTTCTGAGCTGGGTGGCTCACGCAGTCCGATTCAAGTGGGCGCTGAATTGTATGGTCATGCAGGTATCGAGAGTGATTTTGAAATTGTCGATTTAATGATAGAAGCACTTAGCAAAGCCGGTGTGAATCCAATTTATCTCGATCTTGGACATGTGAATGTGTTTCGTGGTTTAGCCAAACAAGCGCAACTATCTAAAGATCAAGAACAAGCGTTTTTCAATGCCTTGCAACGTAAGTCTCAACCAGAATTACTTGAGTTGAGTCAAGGTATAGACAATAAAAAAGTCGCAATGATGATGCAGGCATTAATTGAGCTAAATGGCGGCGAAGAAGTATTTTCACAAGCACGAACATTCCTAGCGTCTGCATCAGCTGATGTGCTGGCAGCGATTGATCGCATTGAAGCCTTGGCAAAACAAATCCAGAATAAATACGAGATGGTTCAGCTGCATTTTGATTTTGCGGAATTACGCGGCTATGGTTATCACACAGGCCTAGTATTTGCGGCTTATGCACCTGGAAATTGGCAAGCAATTGCCAAAGGTGGGCGTTATGATGAAATTGGTGCTGTGTTT
>JAOUJM010000281.1 GCA_029883265.1 Gammaproteobacteria bacterium | reverse complement strand
ATATTTAATACGCAATTCGTCGAACACAGCCCAATTGGTCCAACTCACATCGGCTAATAAATCCAATTTTGGCATTAGGTTCTGCATAAAACTAAGCGTTAAATTTTTTGGCAGAGTTACATCCGCTGAAATTCCACCGTCATTAAATAAACCTGTGTTGGTTAAAAAACTTACATTACCGGGAACCGTGAAGTCGGCATTACCGGTTAGGTGTTGTTTGACTTCAGATCGATAAGCTAAACCCACTCGCGTTTTTGAGCTGAGTTCGGCCAACATTCCAAAATTCCAGCCAACACCGAGCTCACTATTGTTATTACCTTCAAACTGAACAAAACCATCGGCTTGCTGTGGCCCAGCAACACCGAGTAAATTACAGGTACTGGCATTCAGCTGTGCGATACAAATCGATGCAAAATCAATCGCATTCGAAAGCACCACATTCATTTGCTGAATATTCAATCCCGCACCAATGGTGAATTGTGGGCTAATGCGCAAGGCAACACTTGGATTAATATTGATTGTGCGCACATCGGATTCCACCGCATGATAACGCCCCACCCAGTTGTCATCATATTCAGTGGCCAAACCAAAGGGCGCATTAATGCCAATTCCTGCGCTCAAGGATCGGTTCACGGGAAACACGGCATAAAAATTAGGAACCACTGCTGAACGTTCGCCAGCGGCATTATCGCCACTTAAATCACCACCTAATGGGCCTAAGGCACTCGCAGTGCTTGATGATTTATTGGAAAATTCTGCTTTGGGTAAAATAACCGTGCTAGCGGCGATCACTTGTTGATCCAGCTTAACCATGCCTGCGGGATTAAAATAAATTGTGCTGGCATCATCCACAGATACAGCCGTACCCGCAAACGCACTCCCTAAACCCAAAGTGCTTTGCTCAAGAATGGCAAAACCGGCTGCTTGGCTAGATGAATAAGTAAATCCGAGAAAAATAGTGGACAATAAAATACCGGGTAGTTTTTTCATAATGGGCGCACCCTTGTTATTAAAGTATTGAGTGCAACCATTCTAAGCAATATAGGCAGGAAATCATAGGGGCACGAAAATCTATATTGCTAAATGAGCATTCGCAAAGACATCAATCAATGATTTTAGCCTTTAGCTATAAATAGAATTTTCACGGTATAAAAAAAGCCGGAGTTTGCACAACTCCGGCTTCAATGTTATTAGCTAAAACATCTAATAAATATCAAATAACTTATTTTGAAGCTTTAACGCTTATGCGTTTCTTTTCTCCAAAAAACGGTTCGTCATAATCATCATAGGTATTGATGACATCTTGCGAAAAAACGGCATTCAAGTTATTGCCTAAAATAGGCAAACTCGAAGACTTCACATACCAGGTACCCGAAGGAATTGGTGTCGCTGAGGTGAAGACTGCGTTGCGACCCTCGATACTGGAGAAATCGAGACGTATATTGGTATTAAACAAATCTGCGTTTAACGTTGAGCTTGCGCTAACCGTTTGCCCATAACGCGTAATAACATTTTGCAAGTTAATACTTAATGGAGTACTCATATCGATTTCACCACCAGGTAACACCTGTACTTCATAACTATCGATGCGATAGTCTTCGCCCTCGTCCCCGTTATTATCTTCATACATGACAACTGGACCGCTTGATCGTGGCAATACACTATTGTAAAACCAATCCCAAACCTGAGCTGAAACAGATTCGTCCAAATCGCAAGAAAACTCGACATTAATGCTATCGTACGAGCGTAATTTGCCGTCGCCTTTAACAGCTTCGTAGTTTTGATAAATATTTATTTCAAACCCACGTTCGGCCACCAAGGTCGCTGTTAGCTGCTCAACCGTGGAACTACTGAATTCAGGATTCGACGGTACAATAAGCGCTGGATCTAAGCTTACTTGTATATCTTCATTTAATTGAAGACTCGCGCCAGGACCTAATTGTAAATAAAATTCCCGGCCATCGTCATAGTCAACATTATTGATTGTATGGCCACCAATCGCATCCACTGCTTGACCAGATTCAACCATTCTGTTCCACCAATCAAGAATTGCTTGACGTCCAGAATCAGTTGTCACCTCTCGATTAAAATAAAAATTAATCCATGGATTATTATAATTCACATGGGCAGCCGCCAGATCACATTGATTGTAATCGCTATTGACAAAAACTCGGTTAAGTGTGACGCCAGTGCCGGGTTCATTATCAAAATCACTTAAAGCAATGCTTATGCGGGTACCCGCGGCAACCTCAACACCATTAGCATCACGCAGAATACTGTTACCCTCACTATCAGTGAAACTCGCAAGATCATCTGTGGAAAAATCACCGGTGACTTCGAACTTCATATTATTCCGAAATTGAATGTAATATTGCCCCGGATTTCCCACACTGAATATATCAGCCTCATTTAAAGCATCACCTTCGTCCTTACTAAAGGTCACATTAGGAAAGGTTCCACTAAAAGCTGCAGCAATTGCAGTTCGAACACTTGCATCATCCATGGCTTCAGAAAAACTGATATATATACGGTCACCCGCAACAAGCGTGTTATCACCTTTGATACCATTGCTGATTTGCACATAGGCATCTTCCACTGATGGACCGGTACGAAGATCCAAATCGCTAGCGGCAATTCGTGGAATGATGTCACCGCCCAAGGCGCTGACGTCCACTACATCCATGACACCCGTGAGTGCTGCCAAGGTGATCTCTGCTGGCATCGACTCATCAATAATTAATTCATCACCAACGCCAAGAGTAAATGTAAAAAAACGATCTGAACTGCTGATATCCGTCTCAACCATTAGCGGTTCCACATCAAGCAGTGTCGCACCTTGAATCGTTTTCAAGGAATTAAAAATTGCTGTGCGCGTCAAGGCGGCGTTCATGCTCTCAGAAAACTCAAAAACCAATTGGTCACCCGCATTAAGACGATTGTCATCAAGTTTCTCAATGGTGTTTACATGCACTTTAAGCAGTTGAGGAATAGTAATCGCATCGCTTATGCGAAATTTAAGTTCCTCACTATTGGTGAAACCACCATTGCTGGACAAACTATTGGCGGGAATAATTAGCTCGTATACGCCATCATTCAAATTAACTTCAGCAGTCAACTCAACATCGCAATAATTCTCATAAGCCTGGCAAACAACTTTCACTTTATCAGCAAACGGTGTCCCATTATCAAAAATAGCACTAAGTTGATTGGCGGTGATACTGTTTAATCTATATTCTTCGCCCCCGCCATTGAACTGTAACTGAAAGCGGTCAGCAGTTTGTCCACTGGTTCTATCGCTTGTTAACGATAAATTCGACCAGTCCAGCCCAATTCTACCAACAAATTTTGCCGTTAGTTCGATGGCACTTCCATTATTTCCATCGATTGCAGCGGTATAAGACTGCGACATCGTGGGATGGTTATTAATGGCTTCGACGGTATTTTGCAGTGTTGCAGCCAGCGCACCCGGCACAATATCTACCAGCAAATATTCATCTGCAAATATATCCTCATTGGGATTCAACTCGCCATCAGGATCCGGGTAGAAAATGGTAAAACGTTTCTCAGCCGAAATCACAAATCCACCACCAACAGTGGGAGTCGAATTAAATGCAATGCTGATTTTATCAGGCGTTCCGGGACTGAATTTTAAATCTTTGGCGTTTTTGTTAATAACATTATAGGCAGTCCCTTCTAACCCCGTACTGGTTTCCAACGCGGGTGGTAAGTCATCCAAGGTTTCTTGCCAGTCGCCGTCATCGATAGCAAAACGTATAACCATGCGGGGATTTTCGCGCCCCAAGTCATCCACTAGAACACCTTCTGGCAGAACAAATTCCCGTCCGAGCACATACATATCGTCATCAAAGTCAATATAAAAACCAGAGCCGTCGAAATTCCCGCAATCACCGGAGGTGCTATAGATCTCATCAATATTTGAATAAAAATATCCACCGCCTTCAGCTTGTGGGCCAAAGGTTTTATGCACCCACTTTGTTAAACGCGCTTGATTTTCATTGTAACTGTAATTAAAACTATAAGCATCGCGAAACATGAGAACAAAATTATTTAAATCTCCGTCATCGTCAAGACTTGCACTACTGTTATCATGTAAAGTGATGAGTCCATTTTCAAAAGTATCATCGCCACACAAATAAGGTTCGAGTGAACCCACATTGTTATAGCTCAAGGTCACATGACTGCCTGATAATTTATCCACGCTCACTGCGCCCGACATTAAAGCGGTGACGGTATTATCTTGATCACTACCTTGTTGATCATTGCCCCACAAATCAACAATGCCAAAAAATATGCCGGCAGGTTCATCGTCAGCATCGCTTTTGGCTTTTTCAATGCCACTACCACACGCACTCAGCAGTGTTGTTATAAAAATCAAATAAAAAATATGGACCAATGAAACCGAACGGTTTCCATGTAAAGCGTTCATAATAAACCCCTGATTAATTTTCTTGCGCTTGCTAAGTATTTTTCTTGTTTTGGAGAGCGGTCCTCCCTTGCCCCCAAACCCTCAATTCATTTAAAGCTCAGACTGATGGCGTTACCACGATATTTCAAATTTTTAATTGATAGGCCATTTCTGATCAAACAAGTGCATTTTAATGGGTTCTATTTATTTTGTCATTACACGAATAAATCAGCCACAATTAAGCCCAAAGGTATTTTTTATTATTTTTCAATATGATAGAACACATACGTAAACTCAGATGATTACGCCCTAAAAAAGAATAATGCCATATCTCTATAAATTCTCGTCAAGTTTATAGCCACTCTACAAGTATGTTAAAGAAACCTTATATAGATTAACTCCTATTTTCTAATTCTTAGTGAGTTAGCTCACAATTTGCCTGTGAACCCGTAGTGATTTCTGAAAAAAAACCGAAAACAAAATAAGATGAAAGGCATTGTTTGAAGGAAATTGAGAACATGTTTAAATCCAACAGTGAAAATGCTAACACCCAACTCAATTTAAACCATTATGTTTCAGTTGATGATGCCTGCCTGAATATATTTCCACTGTTGATCAAACAATTGGAAATAGTGAATTCACAAATGCAAGACGGCGTTAGCGCTCTCGTCGGTGGATTTGCAGTTCTTGCCAAATCCATTGACTTGGTCAATTCCACTTTAAATGGGAAACGCATAGGTGCTGATGACGATCATTCCTTTGAACAGAAATTAGAAAAAGTGAAACGTTTTACCGACGATTTAGTGCAAGCCGGAGAAGCCATTCATCAATCCGCCACTAGCGATGTGACTGAAAGAATTCTTGTCAATGCTGACCAGGAACAAACTCAGCATATTCATCGCATTATTCTTCGTACGCTAGGCATACAACAATTATCCAGTGAAATTCATAATCAGGCGCACGATATTATTCACGACATCAAAACCATGTCGGGTGATATCACTCACAGCGACCATCCACAAAAACAAGCGTTACAAAATATTTTTATTGATATGCAAACTGAAGTACACAAAATGATAGTCGCATTTCAATTTCAGGATCGGGTCTCTCAAATTATTCATGGCGTATTATGTTCCATGAGAGATTTCACCGACTACATCAGAGAAGCCAGCGCCAGGGCACGCATGGACGATTCTGAACTATTTGTGAATCTTTCTGAATTAGTTGATATCGTAGAGAAATATTATATTTCGAAAGAGCAATATCAACTAAGCAACAATGAGCACAGTATTGAAAAAGATGTGATGTTTTTTTAGCGTCATCCTGCCACGAGTTAAAATGTCTTATTTGCTCGAAGATTCGCAT
>JAOUJM010000280.1 GCA_029883265.1 Gammaproteobacteria bacterium | reverse complement strand
ACCCACTTTTCTTATTTATTCACCCAAAGGTGAATTATTAGCCCAACAGGTTGGTGCTGTACCTGTGCCTATTATCGAAAAATTCATACAAGATAATCCCAGCTTATAAAATAGGCTCTGATCAAATAAAACCCTCTGTGCAGTTTTCTGCACAGAGGGTTTGTTTTATGTGCAGTTATTCGCGCACTTAACGTTTCTGATTGATCTTGCTGAACCGATATTCCAGCCAAAATATAAATATTATTTACTTTATAAACAATAAGTTAAAAATTATTTTAGAATCAACGCAAATATTGGCACGTTAACTGTAATTACTCTTGTGAGTTTTAAATAAATTGAATTTTAGTAGATGAGCAAAGGAGAATAGTCATGCCAATGAGTCCATATATGATGATCGAAGGTGAAAAACAAGGCCTAATCACTGGAGGCGCTTGCACTGCAGATAGTATCGGTAACGATTATGTTGAAGAACATGCGGATGAGTTTTTAGTATTAGGTTTTGATCACCAAGTTACACTACCTCGCGATCCTCGCAGTGGCAAACCTACAGGTACTCGTGTACATCAACCATTCGTGGTTACCAAAGCGTTTGATAAAAGCTCACCATTGCTTTACAACGCATTGACCTCTGGTGAAAACTTGCCAACATGTGAAATGCGTTGGTACCGTACTTCTACCATGGGAACTTTGGAAAATTATTTCACCATGAAATTAGAAGATGCCATTATCGTTGATATTCGTGCTTATATGCCGAATGTTCAAGATCCAGGTAATGCAAGCTACACCCATTTAGAAACCGTATCGCTTGCTTATCGTAAAATCGAGTGGACTCACGAAATCTGTGGTACCACTGGTGAAGACGATTGGCGTGCACCGAAAAAAGATTAATTTTCTTAATTATACGCTTCCTAACCCCTGGTTCTTACCAGGGGTTTTTTTTATTAAAATTATCGTAAATAAGTAGTTATTCAAACAATCCACTTCATAAGTACTTCATTCTCTTCATAGTATTTTTTTCCTTCATTTTGCCTGGCCTGTTAATTGCTCTTCCTGGCTTGAGGTTTATTCGCTAAAAAACAATATTTTAAGTCAAACCGCTTGGATCAGAAGCAGGTTTGTGATGAGGCCATACGGAAAAAATAACTGACGCCGTAGGGCGGTAGCGTGTCTCAAGCTGCCTTGAATTTACAAGCATAGGATTATCATCATGAGATTACACACTCAAAAACGAATTCTAGTCACCGGCGGTTCAGGTTTTTTAGGGTCGCATTTATGTAAGCGCTTGGTTAATGAAGGGCATGACGTCCTATGTGTGGATAATTTTTTTACTAGTAGTAAAGAAAATATTACTGAATTATTAGACCGACCCAACTTCGAGCTGATGCGACATGATGTGACTTTTCCATTGTTTGTTGAAGTTGATGAAATATACAATTTAGCTTGTCCTGCTTCGCCCATACACTATCAACACGATCCTGTTCAAACGACTAAAACCAGTGTTCATGGCGCAATTAATATGCTGGGTTTGGCCAAGCGTATTAAGGCGAAAATTTTACAAGCATCAACAAGTGAAGTTTATGGTGATCCGGAAGTCCATCCACAAAAGGAAGATTACTGGGGGCACGTTAATCCAATAGGCATTCGTTCTTGTTACGATGAAGGTAAACGTTGCGCCGAAACATTGTTTTTTGATTACAATCGGCAGCACAAATTAAGAATCAAAGTTGCACGTATTTTTAATACCTATGGACCAAACATGCATCCAAACGATGGTCGTGTGGTTTCAAATTTTATTATGCAGGCGCTACAAAACCAACCAATTACATTGTTCGGCGATGGATTACAAACTCGCTCATTTTGTTATGTGGATGATTTAATCGAAGGATTTGTGCGTTTTATGGCATCCGCAGATGATGTGATTGGCCCGATTAATATGGGCAATCCCGGTGAATTTACTATTAAAGAGTTGGCCGAAAAAGTAATTGAGTTAACCGGGTCGAAATCAAAATTAAGTTATGAGCCTTTGCCTAGCGACGATCCTACACAGCGACAACCAGATATTAGCGTTGCGAAATCAACACTCAATTGGGAGCCAATAGTGAAATTAGAAGAAGGTCTAAAAAAGACAATTCCATATTTTGAAACACTGCTTCGTTAAATCTTTTACTCTATGTTTCTAAATCCAAATTTCAGCGAATGAAACGTATTATGGTGACCGGTGGCGCGGGGTATATTGGTAGCCATACATGCAAGTTATTACGTCAGCGTGGTTACGAGCCGGTGGTTTATGATAACTTGATTTATGGTCATCGCTGGGCGGTTAAGTGGGGACCATTGGAAGTGGGTGATATTAATGATGCTCATCGTTTGTCGCAAGTCATGCGAACCTATAAGCCAGTGGCAGTCATACATTTTGCCGCGTTTGCTTATGTGGGTGAATCGGTCATTGATCCTGAAAAATATTATTTAAATAATGTTCTTGGCACACTGAATTTATTAGCGTGTATGCGTGCTAATAAAATTGAACGAATTATATTTTCAAGTACTTGTGCCAGTTACGGTCTACCCACCGAATTACCCATTGCTGAAACCCATGTGCAAAATCCTATTAATCCATATGGTCAAAGTAAATTAATGATAGAAAAAGTATTGGCTGACTATGACCGGGCATATGCGCTGCGTTTTGTTGCCTTACGCTATTTTAATGCAGCAGGTGCTGACCCTGATGGAGAAATCGGAGAATCGCATGAACCGGAAACACATGCGATTCCTCTATTGTTAGATGTGGCGAGTGGCAAGCGAGAATGTTTCACGGTTTATGGCAATGATTATGAGACTGAGGATGGCACATGCATTCGTGATTACATTCATGTGACTGATTTAGCTAGTGCGCATGTACTTGCGTTAGAATCCTTAATACAAGGCGCACCATCGAATGTTTATAATCTAGGTAACGGTATGGGCTATTCTGTGAAACAATTAATTAACTGTGCTGAACAAATTACTCAAACCACTATCAATGTTGAATATGGCGCCCGACGAGCAGGTGATCCAGCGGTTTTAGTCGGAGACGCAACAAAAATTATCGCTGAATTAAAATGGTTGCCGACTTTTAACAAACTAGAGCAAATCATAGAAACGGCGTGGCAATGGCAAAACCAAGCAGGGAAAAGTTAAATCACGATGTGCGGTGTTGTCGCGTTCTACAATTATCATTATGCCGCTCCTGCGGTCAATATGACCCAAATGCGAAAAGTGCGTGACTACATGCACGCACGAGGACCGGATGCAGCGGGGGAGTGGATGTCTCATGACCAACGAGTTGCCTTTGGTCATCGTCGGTTGTCAATAATTGATTTAAGCGAACGCGCCAATCAACCGTTGGTGTCTCAAGATAAACGTTTTGTAGTAAGTTTCAATGGTGAAATTTACAACTACAAACAGTTAAAAAAAGAATTACAAACTGCGGGAAAAATATTTACTACTGACTCGGATACAGAAGTTATATTGCAACTTTATGCAGAAAAAGGCGTTGCTATGCTGAATGACTTGAGAGGTATGTTTGCGTTTAGTATTTGGGATGCTCTAAAACAAGAACTATTGATCGCCAGAGATGCTTTTGGCGTTAAACCACTTTATTATGCAAACGATGGTTGGAGTATTCGGGTAGCTTCGCAAGTTAAAGCACTTAAACAATGTGAAGACATTTCTAATGAGCAGGATGCCGCCGGCATGATCGGCTTTTGGCTATTGGGCAGTGTACCCGAGCCCTATACGCGTTATGTCGATATTCGAGCAGTGCCTGCGGGCAGTTATTTGCGTATCAACTGCAACGGCGTAGTGGAGGAAAAACCATATTTCTCAATGGCGACTGTTTATCACGAGGCATTAAAAAGTCAATTGCAATATTCAAAAGAGGAGGCTCAAATAACAATTCGTGAAGCCTTATTAGATTCGGTTCGTCATCACCTTGTTGCGGATGTTCCTGTAGGCGCA
Source organism: Gammaproteobacteria bacterium (assembly GCA_029883265.1). Lineage (GTDB taxonomy): Bacteria > Pseudomonadota > Gammaproteobacteria > S012-40 > S012-40 > JAOUJM01. The sequence goes on along the minus strand of JAOUJM010000280.1, from coordinate 1,852 downwards.
TTTTTATCGTCAGGAATTGATTCGGCGTCGTTAATTGGTTTAATGCGGGATGCAGGACAATCTGAAATTAGTACGGTGACCTTGGCTTTTTCAGAGTACAAACATAAGCCTGATGATGAGGCGCCATTGGCGCAAACGATTGCACGTTTTTATGGTGTGCAACACCAAACTCGATATATAGACAAAAAAGAATTCATGAATGATTTGCCGGAGATTATGCAGGCCATGGATCAACCAAGCATTGATGGAATAAATTCCTGGTATGTCTCAAAAGCGGCAAAAGAGTTAGGTTTAAAGGTCGCTATTTCCGGCTTAGGTGGTGATGAATTTTTTGGTGGTTACCCATCATTTCGAAAAATTCCAAAGTGGAACCGATGGTTAAAACTTCCTTCCTCACTACCGTTGATGGGTGAAATATTTCGTCACATGATGCCTGATAGTCTGCTATCAAGTTTTCACCTAAATTCAAAATCCAAAGGTATGATCAAATATGGTGGTGACCGTGCCGGTGCATATTTGCTCATGCGTAGCCTTTTCCTACCTTGGGAATTAAAACGGTTTCTAAAAGCAGACTTTGTTGAAGACGGATTGCGACGATTGAGAATATTGAAATATATTGATGAAGTGAATCGGCCTGATGCAGGAACAGGTTTTGCGCGTATTTCAACGTTTGAAACATCTTTGTATATGCGCAATCAATTACTGCGCGATACGGACTGGGCAAGCATGGCGCACTCTTTGGAAGTCAGAGTTCCCTTCGTGGATAGAAATCTATTTGCGGTGACTTCATCAGTTTTACCAAAACTCAAATCAGTCAACTCAAAATATCTAATCGCAAACTCTCCTACTCAAGTCCTAGGAGATGAAATTATTAATCGTCCAAAAACAGGATTTACGACCCCGATAGGGGAATGGATCGAAAACGATGATCACTTGCAAATGTGGAAACAAAAATCAGATTTGAAAAAAAGTAACTGTCACTGGTCTAGAAAATGGGCATATGATTTATATACCGGGCTGGTATAGGTGCTCATTTGAAAGTACTGGCCTTGCTTACCGATGGCTATGGTGGTTTTGGTGGTATAAGCCAGTATAACCGAGATTTTTGTCGCGCCTTAGCCGAAAAATATGAAGTACATATTTTACCAAGAAATGCTGATATGCCCATAGGGCAATTGCCGGCGAATGTTTACCAGTATAAACCTTTCACACATAAAATATTGTATTTTATTCGCGCCCTATTTTTTGTTGCATTTCGGAAAAATGACTATTCATATATTTTTTGTGGACACTTGTATATGTCACCTCTAGCGGTCATCCTAGCGAAAATGTTTAGCTACCGTTTGTGGTTGCAAGTCCATGGAATTGAAGCATGGAAGAAACCATCTGCGTTAATACGTTGGTCAGTCGAGCAAAGTGATTTGGTAACAAGTGTTAGTCGTTATACGCGAAAAGGTTTGCTTGCCTGGGCAAATATAGATCCTAATAAAGTTAAAGTCATCCCCAATACCTTGCGTGAACAGTTCTGCTACCAACAAAATTTAAAAACAAACATTTCGAATTGTGATTTCTCTGGAAAACAAATGCTAATGACAGTTTCGCGCCTGAACGCAGCGGAACGGTATAAAGGACACGATTTAGTCATAAATTCCTTGCCTAGTCTATTAAGCAAGTTTCCAAATTTACATTATGTAATTGTTGGTGATGGAGATGATAAAAAGCGGTTACAAGCACTCGTATCAAATTTAGATTTGAATAAAAGCGTGCATTTCTTAGGCAAGCTCGATGATCAATCGGTTGTGGCACTCTTTCATCAAGCAAGTTTATATGTGATGCCGAGTACTGGTGAAGG
>JAOUJM010000055.1 GCA_029883265.1 Gammaproteobacteria bacterium | reverse complement strand
CGCCGGTGGAACGTCATCCAGTGGTATTGCCAAAAATAGATTCTGAGTATTTCGAAATTGGTGCCTATGTGGGGGCATTGGCGGTTGAAGATTTTGGCGCCAGTTCATCCTCAGGTTTTCGTGCAGTTTTACATGCCAGTGAAGATTTTTTTCTAGAGGCATCGATTGCGCAGGCGACGATTACGGATGAAGTCTATTCAAGAAACAATATTCATGTGTTTGGTGTTGAGCGTAGTGCAGTGATTTCCTATACCAGCTTGGTGTTGGCTTATAACTTATTTCCCGGTGAAGTGTTTTTGACTGATCGTGCAACCTTGGATTCAAGTCTTTATGTTTTGCTAGGTGCTGGCAATACTAAATTTGTTGGTGATGATTTATACACGATTGTTTATGGCATGGGGTTTAGAGTATTGCCCACGGATTGGCTGGCCTTGCGTATGGAAATGCGTGGGCATGAATATGAAACCGATGTTTTAGGTATTAAAAAATTTAGTCATAACTTTGAAGCAAGCTTGGGATTGAGTTTGTTTTTCTAAATGAGAAAGGGTAAGGGGATGCGTAATTTATGTGTTTGCATAGTGCTACTGGTATTAAGTAGCTCCCTGGCATTGGCAAAGCCAGCGGTGTCGGCGGAAGCAATCGAAAAACAAATCGAAGATTTAAAGCAAGTCATCCTGAATCTGAGCAAAGATGCGGATGTGATGCAGCAACAGGTGTTATACCCACCCAATGTTAGAGTGAAAGTATTTGTGTCCATGGACTCGGGTCAATTATTCGAATTGAAATGGGTCAAACTCGAACTCGATGGCAAATTGGTGTCGAGTTATATGTATAGCGAAATGGAGCTGGAAGGTTTGAAAGCCGGTGCGATGCATGAATTGTTTTTGGGAAGTTACAAGCCAGGCAAGCATGAATTGGTGGCAACGTTCAATGGTGTGGGTCCGCGGGGCAAGCCGTATGAGCGCATGACGCGTCATCAATTTGAAAAAACCCGTGAAGAAATGAATATAGAATTGAAAATTGCAGACTCGGCCAGTACGCGTCAACCGGAGTTTTTGGTGCAGCAATGGTAATGAGTCATTTCCGTTTAATCATGCTGATTTTTTTGCTGGGTGGCGGCTTGCTCATGAGTGGCGCCGCCTACACGGCAGTGGATCGAGCATCGGAAGTAATTTTTCGCTCAGCTTTATTTGATTTTTATCGAGGAGACTATCTACAAGGTTTAGCGCGCATGGAGACAATCGCCGAAGCCGATAAAACCGCCGAACCAAAATATAAATTATTTGAAAGTATTTTATTGGGAAATTTTAATTTAGACATTGAAGCATTTAAAGGTTTTGCCGAAGTGCGGCGTTTGAACCCAGTAAAAACATTGGCCGATCAAGCCTTGTTTGGGCAAATATTATTTTTTTATGAGCGCAAGGAATTTGATAAGTTTGAACATGCTTTGCGTTTTAAGCCGTCAGATTTAAGTCCGGATAAGCTGGACCGACTTAATTTTATGATTTTGGATGCTTTGGTGCGGGCAGGTGACTGGAAAACAAGTGCCAGCTTATTAAAAAAAATAAATAAAAAGTCAAAATGGTATCACTATGCACAATTCAACTATGGCGTAGGTCGAATGTTAAATGGCCAAGCCGATGGCTGGCAATCACTGGATCAAGTGAGTCGTTATCGTGGCAAGGATACTACCCTGGCGGCCTTGGCAGATAAGGCCAATTTGGGATTGGGTTATCATTTTCTGGGACAAAATAATTTTCAAAAATCGCTAAAATTCTTCCAACAAGTGCGCCTGCATGGCGGCTTTTCCAGTAAAGCCATGTTAGGTATGGGTTGGGCCTACTCCAATGCGAATCAACATCGGCAAGCATTGGTCGCTTGGACCAGTCTTTCCAAGCGTAATATCGCCAGTCATGCGGTGCAAGAAGCGCTCGTGGCCATGCCGTTTACACTCAATAAAATGGGTGCTTCGCGTCAGGCCTTAAGTGAATATAGTTTGGCGCAAAAACGATTTTCTGATTATGAAACTTTTTTAAGTCGTTTTGCTTTAACAATTAAACAACAAGGCCTGGATAGAGTGATCCCCAGTTGGTATTTATTGGCGGACCCTAAATTAGCAAGCGCCGAAACTTTTGAAAATGAGTACCTGGGTTTCGTTAAAGAAAATTTGCTAATCAATGAAAAACTGCAGCAGAGCATTCGCATTTATCAAGACTTATTGTATATGGAGCAAGTGCTGGATCGGCTCGAAACGCTGTATGACACAGCCTTGCATGCGCAAAGTCAGCTAGGTCTGTTGCGGGTCAAGCCCAATATTAAAGCCAGTAGCCAGCAGCTCGATAAGATCGGTGCCGCCATTATGAGAGCAGAAAAGAATGTGCAGCAGATTAATCGATCAAAACGATTTATGAATTTTGCCAATGAAACAGAAGCGCAAGTGATGGCTGATGTGCGCAAACTTCTACAACAAGTGCGACAAGTACCGAATAGAGAAGCGCAACGCCGCTATCTATTAACACTGAAATCAATCTATGGACAAGTGGTTTGGCGTCTAGCTTCGCAGTTTGAGGCGCGCAGTCAAAAATATTCAGATGAATTGAATCGTTTGGAGTCGCAGCTCAATCAAATGAATGGTCAGGCAATTCGTTTAACTCGTCATGATGGAAAGCAGGTTGATGTGTCGGAAACCCTAATTTCAGAAAAAATTTATCATGCGCGAACATTATTGGACAAAGCGTTGATTCACTATCGAGCGGAAATACGCAATGAATTGAAATTGGACTTGCAAAAACACCAGGAGCAAGTCGCGTATTATTTGTCGCAAACAAAATACGCGATTGCAAATATATATGATACGGCGACCAACCAGTAATTTAATTTTCTCAGGTATCATCATAGCGGCCCTCGGATTGTCCGGCTGCTTGGTCAAACGTGATCCAACCTTGAGTGAGTTAAGTAAAGTCGATGTAAAGATCGATAAGCAAGCGGTTGTTGCTGCATCACCTGATGTGGCGCGAAAAAATTATCAGGCCTTTATTGATAAGGCCGGGGCTAATCATCCGCTATATGATAGCGCGCTAAATCGTTTGGCTGAGCTAGAAATGGAGGCGGGTGACCGTAAATTATATCGTGATCGCCAGCGCCAGTATGCTCAGGCGAATGAGTTGGTGGCAAAAGAGCAGGAAAATGAACAAACGAATTATCGCAACGCTATTCGTTTATATGAGAACTTACTGCGCACCAAGCCGAGGGATGAGCGCAATGACAAAGTGCTGTATCAATTAGCTCGGGCTTATGAATTAAGCGGTGAATTAAAAAAAGCAATTCTGGCCATGAAGCGCTTAATAAAGTTTTATCCCAAGAGTCAGTACTATTTAGAATCGCATTTTCGTATAGCTGAGTCTAATTTCGTTTTATCCGATTTTTCGCAGGCAGTGGACTATTATAATAAGGTCATTCGTCACGGTAGTGATAATATTTATTTTGAACGCGCGTTATACAAATATGGTTGGTCATTATATAAGTTAGGAAAGTTTGAATATACCTTAGAGCCCATGTTTATGATTATCGGGCGCATGAAAAAAGACCCAAATATTCCGGGGCGTATCGATGTGGATCGTTTGTCATCGGCGGACCGAGAATTGGTCAATGATGCATTTCGTGTCATTGCGTTAAGCTTTTCTCAATTGGGTGGTCTGAAAGCATTGAATCAATATTTGAACGAGCACCCCAAGTCGTTTGAGTATTCTTTGTATGAGTCACTATCCGCGTTTTATATGAAGCAAGACCGTGTGCGTGAGGCAGTCGCAGCCTTTGAATATTTCATCAAACGAAATCCTTCACATATTTATGCGGCAGGGCTGCAGTATCAAGTTATTACTATGCTGGACAAAGCCCAGTTTCATCGAGCCGCGCGAGAGGCTCGGGAGCGTTACTTAATCAATTACGGCGTTGGTTCCGAATTTTGGAAAAAGAATAATGCTTTTTTACGCGCAAGCTACTTGGAGCAACTCAATCAGGAGTTAGCCAAAGTACTCAGCTATTATCATCACCTGGCCAATAAACGTAAAAAAAGAACAGACTATCAAGCCGCGCTTCAATGGTATCAGCAAGCCATTAAAATGTTTCCCCAAGATAAACAAGTAGGTGAACGCTATTTTTTAGTGGGAGAATTGTTTTATGAAATGGGAGAATACCGACGTGCAGTGATGGCTTATCGAAAGTCGGCATTTGATAGTGCGGCCCACGATAAACAACAAGAAGCAACCTATGCTTCATTAAAAACCTATGAAAAGTTAATGAGCAGCAAACAAACGTCTAAGCGGCAGGCCACTGACACCAAAGAATATTTGTTAATCGCCGAAGTGTTCGCGACTAATTTTGCGTCAGATAAACGCGCGGCGCAGGTGCGAGTGCGTTTGGCCGAGCTTTATTATAAAAACCAAGACTGGCTCAAAGCCAAGCAATGGGCAGGGCAGATTGCGAATAAGCAGGCGAGCTATTCAGCGGCGCAGCGATATTCGGCTTTTCTGATTCTTGCGCATATCAGTTTTGATGAGCAAAAGTATGAACAGGCCATCCAGGCTTACAATCTCGCATTGAGACAAAAAGTGGCCGAGCAGCAACAACAAAAATCGATTCGATTGAAACTGGCTGCGGCTCATTTTGAATTAGCTGAACGAAACAAGGCTGCAGGTAATCATGAGTCGGCACTGACGCAATATCGAGCCGTGATCAACACTACGCAATCAAGGTCGATAAAGTCCAAAGCGGAATACGATATTGCAACGGTTTATGTGCAGCAAGGAAACTGGTTGGCGGCGGTCAAACAATTTGCTGCGTTTCGTCAAGCCTATCCTACTAATCCACTGGCGCAGAATTTAGAGCAAAAACTTGTCACGCTTTATGAAAAAACGGGTGATAAAGCGGCATTAATCAGCGAATACGAACGTTGGGCAACGAAAGAAAAAGATCCTGATCAGCAACAACAATTGTATATGAAAGTGGTGGAGCTCTATCTTGCGGATTTGAATAAAGCGGCAGCGACCCAGGCTTTATTGAAAATTTTAAAGTTGCCAAAAGTAAAACAATCCACGCGAGTTGAAATTAAATCTCAATTGGCGCAATTGACACTGGAAATGGGGCAGCGTAAATCTTCCTTGCAATGGAAAAAATCCCTATTGAAAAGCTATGCGCGCCTAGGGAAATCGTCGACACCGCAAATCGATCGCTTAGCCGCGCAGGCCAGTTACGACCTCGCCATGGTCGAAGTTAATCGTTATAGCCAAGTCGAGCTAAAGTTGCCATTGAAAAAAGCCTTGAAGTTAAAAAAATCTCGCATGAAAAACAGTCTGGATGCGTTAGCCGAAGTATCCAAATTTGGCGTGGCTGAATTTGCCACGGCTGCAACATACACGGCCGCGCAAATTTATAGTGAGTTAGGTCGCGCCTTGCTGCAATCACAACGACCTAAAGGTTTAAAGGCTAACGAGTTGGAGGAATATGAATTACTATTGGAAGAGCAAGCTTATCCATTCGAAGAGAAAGCGATTAGTTTGCATGAATCGAATATTTATCGGGTTAAACAGGATATTTATGACCAATGGGTGCAGCGCAGTTATCAGGCCTTGGCGAAATTAAATCCGGGTCGATACGCTAAAAAAGAAGTCGCTGAGGCAGCTTATGAAACGGTATTTTAGTTTATTCATTGTGATGATATTGACGGCCTGTAGTTCAAGCCCTACAGCGCCCAACCGTAGCCAGCCAGAAATGAAGGCCGCGGCAGGCATGGTAACAACAAGAACAGAAACTACTAAAAAACCCAAAACAAAAACGGAACGTCTTTACCAGCAAACAATCGAATTGATGAAACAAAGTGATTTAGCGAAAGCCAAGCAGAATCTATTATCATTAACTGAATCCGAGCCCGCCTGGGTAGGTGTGTGGGTAAACTTAGGGATTATTGCCATGCGCCAAGGCGATCCGGTCTCTGCGGAAGCTCATTTTAAACAAGCATTGGCGCGAGACGAACGCAATGCTGTCGCGCATAATTATTTAGGCATGATTTTGCGACAACAAGGACAATTCAAAAAAGCCGAAAGCGCCTATTTGAATGCATTGAAATATAATAAAAACTACAGCTATGCCTGGCGTAATCTAGGGATATTATATGATTTATATTTACTCGACTACGAACAAGCAAAAAAAACATATTTACGCTATCAGCAATTAGTCGGTGAACGAGATCAACAAGTGGCGGGATGGTTAGCCGATATGGAGCGTCGTGCCCAGGTCAGCAATTAAGGACTTATTATGAATGTGGGAAAAATTTTGTTTTGCAGTCTGCTTTTAGCTAGCGCTATAGTGGTAGCCGAAGAGCGTGTGGACTTGAGAGGTGAGTCAGTGGTTAGCGGTAGCGACTCACCTAAGGCGGAAATTATTGTTCCGTGGCGCCCCCTAGCGCAGACCGGTAGTCGTGGTTTACAGCTAAAAACACTGGTTGCTGAGGAGTTACAGTTTATTGTGCCAAAACAGTTTGAAAAACAAGTCGCAGTGTCACAAGGTTTGGATAACGTAAAATAACAGAGTATTGGGAGAGGGATGCATATGCAATCTTATTCAACGATTGTTAGTTTTTTTCAACAAGGCGGAGTGTTTATGTATCCGATCATGTTGATTTTTGCCGTGGGGATCGCGATTTCGATTGAGCGTTTTGTGTTTTTAATTAAAGCCAAACGTAATATCGCCAAAGCGTGGGTGCAATTAAAACCCTTGTTGGACGCGGGTTCTTATCAAGAAGCGGCTGATATTATTCTAAACACGAATTCGGCTATTAGTCAGGTCTTAAGCCATGGCATTTCGCGGGTACAGTCCGCACGTGCCTTGAACGAAATCGAGACAGCAGTCGAGCAAGGTTTAATGGAAGTGGTGCCACGCTTTGAAAAGCGCACTCATTATTTGGCAACATTCGCCAATGTCGCTACCTTGCTTGGTTTGTTGGGTACAATTATCGGTTTGATCCAAGCCTTTACGGCTGTTTCGCACGCAGAAGCGGCACAAAAAGCCGATTTATTGTCGTCGAGTATTTCTGTGGCAATGAATACCACCGCTTTTGGATTAATGGCTGCGATTCCCTTATTGTTGGTTTATAGCTTCTTACAAACACGAACCAGTGAAATGGTAGACGGTTTAGAAGCGGCGGGCGTGAATTTTATAAGCAGTGCATCATCATACGTGAATAACGGCTAAGATCATGCGCAGACGATTTCGCCGCCGCCGCGTGCATCACCACGCTGATCTGGATATTACCGCTTTCATGAATCTCATGGTGATTCTTGTGCCGTTTTTACTAATCACGGCCGTGTTTTCCCGCATTACTGTTTTGGATTTGTTTCTGCCGCCCCAAGAACAATCGAGCACCCAGGCAGCAAGCAAACAATTTCAGTTATTAATAAGCGTACGCGAAAACACGCTGCTGGTGCGCGAAGCCCGTTCAGGATTACGTCAAACCTTAAAAGCTGACAGCTTGCAAGCGCGTTTAAAACAATTGGAACCTCTACTCATCGAATTAAAGCGGCGCTATCCCGAAAAACGCGCAGTGACTTTGCTGGCAGAATCCAATATTGAATATGATATGTTGGTTCAAACCATGGATCTGGTGCGCATGGTGAAGTCGGGTGATGACTATATCGAACTGTTTCCCGATATATCCATCGGTGATGCAGCCACAAAAGCAAAACGTTAATTAGGAATGACGAATGGCTTTGAGTAAAGAAAAAAACTGGCGTCGACAAAACCGAAAACCGAGTAGCGGTATCAATTTGGTGTCGCTCATGGATATTTTCACTATTCTGGTTTTTTTTCTGTTAGTGAATTCATCCGAAGTGGAAGTTTTGCCAGGTAAAGCCTCGGTGCGTTTACCCGAGTCTGTCTCACAAGAAAAGCCACGAGAAAACTTGGTCATTATGGTGAATCAAGAAGCCATTTTAGTGCAAGGCAGAAAAGTGGTCGATGTTGATAAAATCAATGCAAACGCTGTTGGCGTTATCGATGAATTACAAACAGAATTGCAATATCAATTTTCTCGTTTGGGTTTCGATTCCAAAAATAAAACCCAAGTCGCGCCAGTCACTATCATGGGTGATAAAAGCATTCCGTATCATTTGCTGAAAAAAATCATGCTCACCTGTGCGCAAAATCGTTTTGGCAATATTTCACTGGCGGTGCAGCAAAAGGCGGATGTGTAGCTCATGATGGCATTGACCTATTCAGGCTCACAGTGGGAATTGTTTCAAGATGAAGAAACTCGTTTTGTTCGTATATTAAAGCGGGTTGTATTGACATTCTTAGTGTTGGGCTTGATTGTGCCGTGGTTGCCCGTGGTCAAACAAGATCGAGAAAAACAAGCCGAAGTGCCTCCACGGGTGGCGAAATTGTTAATGCAAAAACGGGAATTGCCGCCGACGCCACCCAAACCCAAAGTGCAGCAAGCGAAACAAGAGCCAGAAAAGAACCAGGCAAAAAAAGCACCGCAAAAAAAACGCGCCACTCAAACCAAACCAAAACCAAAAGCTGAGCCAAATAAACAGGCGGTACGCGAAAAAGTATCTAAAGTTGGTTTGTTGGCCTTGCGTGACGAACTCACCGAATTGCAGAGTTTGTCAAAAATTGATGTGGTGCAATCAAATAAACAACTAAAAAAAGTGGAAGCGGTGAAGCCTAAGCAAGTGGTTATTGCCAAATCCAATAATCTAACCCAGGGCAGTGGCGGTATTGATACTCGCAAATTGACACGCGCCGTAGGTGACAGTCAGTTAGCCGATCGTAGTTTAACCCAGGTGGATGCGCCATTGGTTGCTGGTGGTGATGTATTAACGCAAGGTGATGAGACACGCCGTATTCGTTCGGAAGAAGATGTGCGTTTGGTTTTGCACCAGGCAAAAGCGCGCTTACAAAATTTATATGAGCGTCAGTTGCGCAAAACACCAGGTATTCGCGGCAAAGTAGTGTTTGAAATTCGTATATTACCCTCAGGTAAAGTTAGTAGTGTTAAGATTTTGCAAAGTGATTTAAATACAGAGGATTTGGAGCGAAAATTCATTATGCGTTTGCGTTCGCTGGACTTTGGTGCGGAAGATGTTGAACCGATTATTTATACTTATCCCCTCGACTTCTTGTAATCCTTCCTGTGCTGCTCGAGAGTTGTCAATAAACAAGTGCGGTATTGATTCCGCTATACCCTATGCTTGAACTAGGAAATTTAAAATAGCTTAATTATTAACCAAAAATAAATAATTAATTTTAAGTGGACAAAACTTGCACATTTATTTTAATTTTTTGTTTGTTTTTCCCGGTTAGCTGGTTTAAATAGGCGCAAATTCTAGTGTAGAATTGACAATGATTTTTTCTATGAAAAAAGGGGAAGGATAAGCTGTTAAGCCGCTTGCTTGGGGGGGCGGGGTAAGTTTTCTACTGGTACAGCCTCGGCTTTATTAGATACTTTCCGACTCACAAAGCCCAACATGTTATGCATAACAGTCAAACCCTAGGTGTCACATTGCCATGGAGGGACGATGGGGGCATCAATAAAACAAACGGCTGAAGATTTTTGCAGCTAACACTAACATTTTACTGGGATGAGAAAAATGAACTTCGTAGTCAATATTCGATCAACACTAATTCTTGTTGCCCTGGTTTTTACCATTCTAGCTGAAGCATTCTATATCACTGGAAAAATGGGTAACGATGGCGGGGAATTGCTTGCCATGAATGGTTCCGGCACGATTACCCGCTTGAATCTTGAAGAAAGCGCCAAGTTAATGGAAGAAGCTGCTAGCAAGCTCACGCTATCTTTAGAAGAGAAAAATAAAGTTAATCAGCAACAACAAATCATATCAAAACTCAGCACTGATATTTCCAGTTTGGAAACCAAAAATCAGATGTTAGAACAACAGTTATTGGCAGGCGGTGGCGCATCGAGTGATCAAACAGCCTTGCTGGAAGACTATTCTCGCAAAGTAAAAGCATTAAATGAGCAGAATAGTAATCTCGAACGCAAACTTAGCATGAATGAAAAGCAGTTTGAAAAAGAGAAGGATAAACTTAAACAAGAATACGCTGGAAAACTCAGCGCATTGAGCGAATCCAACTCGAAGCTTGAGTCAAAAACGGCGAAGTTGGAAAATGAAAACGACAAACTTGAGCGTCGAATGCTGGTTAGTAACAAAAACTTGGAAAGTGAGCAGAAGAAGCTAATTGCAGATTATGCTTCAAAAATCACTAACCTGAAATCGACAAATCGTGGTTTGGAAAAACGTTTACTCGCCAGCAAACAAGAAGTCTTGGCGGAAAAGCAAAAAGTATTGGACGAGTACACGGTTAAAGTAAAAAGCCTTGAATCCAAGAATGATCGTTTGAAAAAAGAATTGGCTTTGGCTAACAATTCTTCAGAATTCAAAATTCAACAATTGAATTTGGAAATTTCTCGTTTGAAGGATGAGTTGAAATCTACGGTTGCTAAATCACCTAAACCTGAAACGGCAGCAAAAGCAGTTAAAGCTAGTTTAACAACTTCAACGCCTGCGCGTAGTGCGACTACCAATAAACGTTCACCTTCGCGTGCCTTAGATGCAGCATTGCGTAAAGACAAAGATGCGTTGATGGTAAAATGGGTTGAGTATAACGACACCATGTTTCCCGACTTAGAAGGCAAAGAAAAAGTGAATGGAATTTCATTATATTCATTGGATACCTTGACGGGTAATTGTATTTCCTTGTTCTTTGATAATAAATTTGAAACCAAATGTGAAAACATTATGCAAAAAGGTTTAGCGGCTGTGAATCGAGTTTTGCCTGATTTAGGTCGTGAAGCCAAAGAATACTTCTGGAAACTTCGTGTGATAATTCAAGGCGCCTTAGACTTGAATAAACGTCAGGAAGACATGGAAAAAACCCGTGTAGCCAATCTTCCATAGTGTCTTAAGTGTTAAAAAAAGAGCCCGCTTTTTGCGGGCTTTTTTTTGCTTCAATGATCGCGAGAAAACTGTTTTTGCAATATAATCACGCCAATTTCAACAATAGGAATCCACAATGGCGCGTGTAAAAATCTATAGCACCGGAACTTGTCCCCTTTGCGAAAAAAGTAAAGCCTTAATGGCCAAGTGGCAAATTGAATATGAAGAAGCGCGAGTCGATCAGGATCGAGATGCGTTAAAAGAAATGCTCAGCATTAGCAATGGCGCCCGCAGTGTTCCACAAATTGTGATTGATGGTCGCTGGATTGGAAGTTTCACCGAATTAACAGAATTACATATGGAAGGTGAATTAGACGATTTAATGCCGTAAACACGGGCGCTTGACTACCAATAAAGTGTCAATGCTAATTCGGGGAAGTGTTGTTGATGCTCACATTGGCGATGATTAAATTCAATATCCAAGGCGTAGTGGGTTCCATAGTTAAAGCGTAAAGCGTCGATTTGAGCCAGGTTGTCGAATAATTCTGATTTAACAGCTAATGGAAGCGTCATACTTACGCCGCTAATATAGTTAAACGCGGTGGTTTGTATATTTTCATTTGTTGATTTGGGGCGAGCGAAGGATAAATAGAATAATAAGGGTTCGCTTGGTTTGTTACTATTCTCAGCTATCCAAATTTCGAGTGGCTCAGGTAAATAACTCGGCTGGTAGCTCCAGCCTGCAAATGGTTTTTGTGTGGTTTCGGCGAGTTTTGGCCGAAATGCTAGACCGAATGGGCAAGCGTCTTTTGCTTGTGGATTGAGTCGAGTATCCAGTTTTAAACGGTTACTATTGCTGGCATCTGTGATGACCGTGCCGTCTAAATATAGAAGTTCTAACATCATGTTGTCGAAAAAAAATCGACGATTGGCTGTGCCTTGACCTGGATGAGCGCGGCTCGCGCCTTCTATCAAACCAATAGCGCGCAAGTCTTGCGCTTCGCTTGCTTCGTTTTGGCAGCGAATAAAAATATGATCAAGTTCAAAATCGTCCATTTTAATAATCATGGTAGGTTTGTGCGGTAAACATTATGCGTCAGTTTGGCCAAAGAACAAATCCCTAGAAATGAGATGCTGGTAAAAAAAGCGTTTGAAACCTACACTGCTGAGTAATCAATATTAATGGAAACGCATTCTTGTCGGAGCAAACCAATTCAAACACGGTGATGCTAGTGCATGGCATGTTTAGTTGGCCGCTATTCATGCATAAACTTAATCACAGTCTGCGTAGTGAAGGTTATCGAACCTGTGCATTTAGTTATTCGCCGCGTCGTGGCAAACTGCAACAGTTGCGTGAGGATTTTGCGCAATTTGCTGTGAGTCAATCACAGCCTTTACATTTTGTCGCACATAGCTTGGGTGGTTTGCTGGCACTGGATTTTTTATCTAATCATGAAATGCCCCAATCTCGTCTCATATCGCTTAATTGCCCCTTGCTTAAAAGTCGTACAGTGGAATATTTAAATCAATCCCTGTGGGGGCGGGCACTTATGGGTAATAGTTTTGAATTGTTTGATGGTTTGCGACCCGCAAGAATAACAAATGTTGACGCTGGTTTGATTTGTGGAGACAAGGCTATAGGTTTAAGTCGATTATTGGGGCATTTGCAATCGCCTAATGATGGGGCGGTGGAATTGCGGGAATGTTTTGTTGCCGATTACCCACAAAAGATTGTATTGCCCGTGTCTCATGCTGGAAGTCTGTTGTCCAGTCGAGTTTGTAATGAAACGGTTTATTTTCTAAAACATGGGCGGTTTACATCTGGCCAATAATTGTTCATTTTTATTTTAAATAAGAGGTTTTTTAGCGAAATATTCAGTGCGGCTTTTACGGGTATGCTTATTATCTCCTCTCCGCCTTACCCTGCAACGCCAAGAATGCTAAACTTTGCCGCATTATTTTTAGTAACAACAAGGTAATGAGGTAAGCATGGCGGGTCATAGTAAATGGGCCAATATAAAACATCGCAAAGGTGCTCAGGACGCTAAACGCGGAAAAATATTCACACGGATTATACGGGAAATTACCGTGGCATCACGTATGGGTGGGCCAGATGCGGGCGCTAACCCACGGTTACGTGCAGCGATTGATAATGGTTTAAGCAATAATATGTCGAAAGATACCATCGAGCGAGCAATTAAACGCGGTGCGGGTGGTGAAGACGGGCAAAACCTGGAAGAAATTCGTTATGAGGGTTATGGGCCCAACGGCGTGGCAGTAATGGTTGATTGCATGACGGACAATCGCAATCGAACTGTCGCTGAAGTGCGCCATGCTTTTAGTAAATGCGGTGGTAATCTAGGCACCAGCGGATCGGTCGCTTATTTATTTAGCAAATTAGGCGTTATTAGCTTTGCCCCTGGCTTGGATGAAGACACTGTTATGGAAGTTGCCCTAGAAGCGGGTGCAGAAGACATCATGAGTAATGATGATGGCAGTATCGACGTGATAACCGCAGAAGATGATTTTTCCGATGTTCGTCAAGCATTGCGCAATGCGGGTTTTGATCCTGAAAATGCTGAAGTTACCATGCAGGCATCGACTAATGTTGAGTTATCAGTCGATGAAGCCAAGACTATGTTAAAGCTTCTAGAAATGTTAGAAGATTTGGATGATACACAAAACGTGTATAGTAATGCTGATATCAGTGATGATGTGATGGCGCAACTCAATTAAACGGAACAGGACATTTGAGCATTATCCTCGGTATTGATCCCGGTTCACGCAAAACAGGTTATGGGCTGATAGTGACGCACAAAAATCAATACCGATATTTGGATAGCGGTCATATCAAAACACAATCCGACGATTTTAGTCGACGCTTAGGTGAGATTTTTAATTGTGTGGGTGAAATTATTCAACAATTTGGACCGCAAGAAGTAGCCATCGAACAAGTGTTTGTCAAACACAACATATCCTCGGCCCTAAAATTAGGTCAAGCGCGTGGAGCTGCTATTTGTGCCTGTGTGAATGCCGACCTGCCCGTTTATGAATACAGCCCCGCTTCGGTTAAACAGGCCGTCGTGGGAAAAGGTAATGCGAATAAAACCCAAGTACAGCACATGATCACGGCCTTATTAAAACTACAACAAACACCTCAAGAAGATGCGGCTGATGCATTGGCAATTGCTTTATGTCACGCACAGTCCAGAGGCTTGCGGCAGAAACTTCAACAACAGGATACCTATTTCGTATGATTGGACGCCTCAGTGGGATTTTATTAGAAGCAAAGCCGCCGATAATTTTACTCGATGTTAATGGCGTGGGTTATGAAGTGGAAGCGCCAATGACCGCGTTTTATCAAATTCCATTGCCGGGTGAACCGCTGACATTGCACATACATATGGTGGTGCGCGATGATGCGCATTTGCTTTTCGGTTTTCGTAACGAAAGTGAACGCGCAACTTTTCGCAGTTTAATCCGGGTCAACGGTGTGGGTGCTCGTTTGGCTTTAGCCATTTTATCGAGTATTTCCGCCAAAGAGCTGATTTATTGCGTGAATCACAATGATCACACACTCTTAACTCGCGTGCCTGGCATCGGTCGCAAGACCGCTGAACGTTTAGTCATTGAATTGCGCGATCGTTTGCATGATATTGCTAACCACGATATGTCTGCATCAAGCAACAATCATGAGCTGCTGGCGTCGTCAAATAGCGAACAAATCAGCGATGCTATCACTGCATTAGTCGCTCTTGGCTATAAACAAAACGATGCACAGCAAATGATTAAAGAAGTTGACGCTACAGACTTAAGTAGTGCCGAAATTATTCGATATGCATTGCAATTGGCGATGAAGGCAAAAGCATGATTGAATCTGACCGCTTGGCGGATCCAAAAGCAAATAATCAAGATGAAGTGCTTGATCGCGCCATTCGGCCGAAAAAGTTAAACGACTATGTCGGGCAAGTCACGGTGCGTGGCCAGTTGGAAATTTTTATTCATGCGGCGCAGCAACGTAAAGAAGCATTGGATCATGTTTTGCTTTATGGGCCACCAGGTTTGGGTAAAACCACCTTGGCCAATATTATCGCCAATGAACTTGGCGTGAATATACGCCAAACTTCCGGACCCGTATTGGAGCGTGCGGGCGATCTTGCGGCTTTACTAACGAATTTGGAGCCCTACGATGTTTTGTTTATTGATGAAATTCATCGTTTGAGTTCCGTCGTAGAAGAGATTTTGTATCCGGCTATGGAAGACTATCAAATTGATATTATGATAGGTGAAGGCCCGGCTGCGCGTTCGATAAAATTGGATTTGCCGCCATTCACCTTGGTTGGTGCAACCACGCGTGCTGGGCTATTAACATCGCCCTTGCGGGATCGATTTGGTATAGTGCAGCGTTTGGAATTTTATAATAACCAGGAATTGCAAAAAATAATTACACGTTCAGCCATGATACTCAACATGGATATTGAAGCAACGGGTGCACAAGAAATTGCCAAACGTTCGCGCGGTACGCCACGCATCGCCAATCGTTTATTGCGTCGCGTGCGTGATTATGCCCAGGTCAAAGCCGATGGGCATGTCAGTGTCGAGGTTGCCGATGCGGCGTTGAGTATGCTGGATGTGGATAAATGCGGTTTTGATTTCATGGATCGTAAATTATTACTGGCGTTGATTGAAAAGTTTGCCGGAGGCCCGGTGGGTGTTGATAATCTCGCGGCTGCGATTGGTGAAGAGCGTGGTACGATTGAAGATGTTTTAGAGCCGTATCTTATTCAGCAGGGGTTTATGATGCGCTCACCCAGGGGACGTATTGCTACGGAACATGCGTATTCACATTTTGGTTTAACTCATCCTGCGAAACAGCAGGAGGAGAATAAACAAACCTTGGATTTATTTGAGTCGACTTAGATTGTTATTGAAAATAGGGTAGAATGGAACAGTTTGCTTGGCCCGTGCGGGTTTATTATGAAGATACCGATGCCGGGAATGCGGTATATCATGCAAACTATTTAAAATATTTAGAACGTGCACGCAGTGAGCGTTTGCGCAAAGCAGGTATTGAGTTGCCTGATTTATTGGCTCGTCACAATATGCTTTTAGTTATTAGTCGGGCAGAAATGCAGTTCAAGCAAATCGCTGGACTAGCGGATTGTTTGTTAGTGACTGCAAATATTGGCAATGCCAGTCGTGTTGCCATGGATTTTGAGCAAACCATTTATAAAACGGATCAGCGTTTATTTAATCAGGCGATGAAAAACCCGATGGTTTCAGCCGATGATTTTGGAGCGATAGTGGTGCAAGCAAAAGTGACCGTGGTTTGTATGGATAATGATAAACGTAAACCCATGCGCATGAATGACGCAGTGTTAAAGGAGATTTTGGGTGAGTACTGATCTATCAATTGTCAGCCTGATAACAGGCGCATCCCCTTTAGTACAGTTCGTGATGGCTATTTTATTATTGGCCTCTCTTTTTTCCTGGACCATAATTTTCAGTAAATGGCGTTTGGTTAATCGTGCGAAAAAAGCTGCTCGCGAGTTCGAAAAAACATTTTGGTCCTCTGGTGATTTGAGCGGCCTGTATGCGCAAATTTCAAAAAATCCACGCAAGCCTGGAGAGAATGGATTGGAATCTATTTTTGTGGCGGGTTTTCGTGATTATGTGCGATTACGTAAAGACGGTGAGCTATCACCACAAGTCGTTATGGAAAGGACGCAACGCTCCATGCGAGTTACTTTAAATCGTGAGCTTGATGTGTTGGAAAATCATTTGCCATTTCTTGCGACCGTTGGCTCCACCAGTCCTTATGTCGGTTTATTCGGTACGGTATGGGGAATTATGAATTCCTTTCGCGCATTAGGTAATGCCAAACAAGCAACCCTAGCGATGGTTGCGCCGGGAATTGCAGAAGCGTTGATTGCTACCGCGATTGGTTTGTTTGCGGCCATTCCCGCAGTTATTGCTTATAATCGTTACAGCACGGAAGTCGATAAGATCACTAACACTTATGATGCATTCTTTGAAGAATTTTCCAACATTCTGCAACGGCAGGCACATAAGTAATGGCGCAAACGATTCATCGACGTCCACGGCGAAAAACCATGTCAGAAATTAACGTGGTGCCTTACATTGACGTCATGTTAGTGCTGCTTGTTATTTTTGTAATTACCACGCCATTATTAACCCAGGGGGTTAAAGTTTCCTTGCCACAAGCAACTGCCGAGCCTATGGAAAGTGAAACCTTGGAGCCCTTAGTGGTGACCGTAGACAAAAACGGGAATTACTATTTGAATGTCGGCGAAGATGAAAAAGCGACGATTGATCACCAAGCCTTGGTGAATAAAGTAGCGGCGGTGTTGCGACACAAGCCGGAAACGCCGGTTATGGTGCGTGGGGATCGTGATGTCAATTATGGCAAAGTGGTCACAGCCATGGCCTTGTTGCAGAAAGCAGGTGCACCATCCGTGGGTCTAATTACTGAGTCGCCTGATCTGCCGAAGAAACGAAGTCGATAAATGAACGTATTATTCTTAAAATATCCTAAAGCGTTTTTTGCTGCGATTATATTACATGTGGCATTTGCTGGTATTTTTGTTCTGAGTTTTGACTGGACAGCAACAATTGAGCCCGAGCCGGAGGTGAGCGTCGTGCAAGCCACTGCAGTGGATGAAAGCCAAGTCCAAGCAGAATTGGAAAAGTTGCGAGCGATCGAAGCAGCCAAGCGTAGGGCGGAAGAAAAACGTTTAGATAAACTAGAGAGACGTGCCAGTGATGCGGAAAAACGTCGTCAAAATGAGCAAGAGCGAATCAAGAAACTTGAGCAGCAACGTAAAGAAGAATCAAAGAAAAAACAAATTGCTGAGCAAGAACGCAAACAAGCGGAAGCCGAGCGCATGGCCTCCAAAGAAGCAGCCATGCGTGCTGAAAAAGAACGTTTAGCGTTGGAAGAGCAGCGTTTAAGGGCTTTGGAAGAAAAACAAAAAGCCGAAGAATTAGAGCGCCAAGCTAAAGCCGAGGCAGAACGTGCCTTGGCGGAACAACGTAAACGCGAGGAGGCAGAATTGCGTCGCCAAATGTTGGCCGAAGAAGAGCGGCGTTTAGCCGCACAAAAAACTAAACAAGAGCAGGCCTTGATAAACAAATATGTGGCGCATATCAAAAATCGTATTGAGTCGAAGTGGGTCAAGCCCGCATCGGCTAAAGCTGGGATGAAATGTGAAATCCAAGTGCGTATCATGCCAGGTGGCAAAGTGTTAAGTACCAAGATTACAAAAAGTAGTGGTGACACCGCATTTGATCGTACGGTGGAAACTGCGGTACGCAAGGCAGAACCACTGCCTTTGCCGCCAGATGCGGCACTGTTTTCCTATTTTAGAGAGTTAGAGCTGGAATTTATACACCAATAATTGAATCGAATCACTTATGTTGAGAGTTTTTAGTTTTTTTATATTTTTTATCTTTGCGGCAGGTAGTCAGGCCGCTTTGAAAATCGAAATCACCGAAGGTGCTGAGGGTGCTGAGCCCATTGCTATTGTTCCATTTAGTTGGAGTGGCAAAGCCGACGCACCGGAAAATGTTTCGGCGATTGTTTCTGCGGATTTACATCGTAGTGGTCGCTTTGCTCCCTTGCCGGAAAAAGATATGTTAGCCAAACCGAGTGAAGTTGAAAAAATCAATTTCAAAAACTGGCGCATTCTTGAAGTACCGTATTTGGTGATTGGTAATATGAATGAGTTACCCGATGGTAAGTATCGCGTGGTATTTCGTTTGTTTGATGTTTATCGTGCTAAACAAATGACCGGCTTTGCCGCTACCGGTACTCGTGGCACGCTGCGACGTATTGCTCACCAAATCAGCGACGCAATTTATAAAGAGCTTACTGGTGAGCGTGGCGCATTCGCGACTAAACTCGCTTATGTGAAAAAACTACCCAAGGAAACCAATCCTAATCGACGTTACTGGTTGTTCACAGCTGATGCGGATACGGAAAATGAAAAGCCGGTTTTGATGTCAGTAAATCCAATTATTTCACCAACCTGGTCACCAGATAGTACCAAGCTGGCCTTTGTTGTAGTGCGTGGTTCTGGTCAAAGTATTTATGTGTATGACGTCAAAAACAATACCTCCGAGCGAATTACCTTTTCCAAAGAAAAATTTAGCGCTCCTGCTTGGTCGCCAGATGGAAAACAAATGGCCATGGTGCGATTAAAAGATGGTGGCGCTGATATTTTTGTAATGGATTTAAAGACTAAAAAGAAAAAACGTATCACCCGTCATTGGTCCATCGACACGGAGCCTGCTTGGTCGCCCGATGGTAAATCTTTAGTATTTACCTCGGAAAGAGGTGGCTCGCCTCAACTCTACGAATATAATTTCTCGACGACTAAAGTGCGGCGTTTGACCTTCGAGGGCAAAGAAAATCTACGTGCCTCTTTTTCCCCGGACGGGACCATGATAACCTTTGTGCACTCGGAAGGTGGCAAATACCATGTTGCTGTTATGGATATGGCCACTCAGCAAATACGTTTATTAACCAAGGCCTCACATGAAGAAACTGAGCACGAGTCGCCTAGTTTTGCGCCGAATGCAAGTATGGTGATATATGCAGCAAATTACCGCAACCAGCGGGGGGTGTTGGCAGCGGTATCAGTAGATGGTGGGGTACACCAGCGTTTTTCGTATGATAAAGGCGCCGGTGAGGTGCGGGAACCTGCTTGGTCCTCGTTCTTAGACTAACGATTTGAAAGTTACAGAATAAAAGGAGTACGTTATGAAGCACATAAGCAAATTGCTTATTGCATTGTCAGTGGTTTTTATAGTTGTTGGTTGCGGCGGTAAAGAAGAGACCAAGGAGTCTGAGCCCGAGGTGAAAATCACTAAACCAATAAAACCAGTTGAAGAGACAGTTGAAGTAGTTCAGCAGGAAACTCCACCCCCGCAAGATGATATGGTTGCTGAGCGTGTGATTTATTTTGATTTTGATAAAAGCGATATCAAGGCTGAATTCCGTGAAATCGTTAAAGCGCATGCGAATTATTTATCAGCCAATCCTAACAAGACAGTCAAAATCGAAGGACATTGTGATGAGCGCGGAACGCGTGAATACAATATGGCCTTGGGTGAGCGTCGTGCCTTCTCGGTGAGTCAAATGTTAACGCTGCAAGGGGTTTCCAAGTCGCAAATTTCCACTGTCAGTTTTGGTGAAGAAAAACCAGAAGTTGAAGGTCATGATGAAAGTGCCTGGAAATGGAATCGTCGTGCGGTATTTGTGTACGAATAAAAACGTTTAAGAAGTAAAAATGTTTCAATTTGCGCCTAAGGGGAATGCTGTTAGCCAGACAAGAAAAATATTGGTTGCAGTACTCCCCTTGATCTTTCTTAGTTCAACGGTCTTCGCCGTTGATACATCCAATATGACAATTGACCAGCGGCTTAAACGTCTGGAAGCAGCCATGGATAATAATTCCATGGTGGATATTTTTTTGAAGCTGGAAAATTTGCAAAAAGAAGTCGAAAGTATGCGTGGCGAGTTGGAACTGATCAGTCACGATTTTCGCGGCATTAAAAAGCAGCAAAAAGACCTTTATCTAGATTTGGATCAACGCATCCAAGAAACCAACCAGGCTATCGCTGATGTCGCTGCTCAAGCCAGTTCCATGGTGTCGGGTGGTGGGTTTGGCAGTAGCTCTGCACTGGGTAGTGCCGGCGAAGAAAGTGAAGTTGGTATGGACGAGCAACGTGCTTACCAAGACGCCTTTAATTTTTTAAAAAATAGTGAATACGATAAAGCCGTTGCGGCATTTCAGTCGTTCCTCAAAACATTTCCCCAAGGTGCCTATGCGGATAATGCGCAATACTGGCTGGGAGAAGTGTTTTATGTCACCAAAGACTATCAAAAAGCAGCTGACGCATTCACTGACGTTGTAAACAAGTATCCAAAAAGTGCCAAGCTTGCCGACGCGCATTTAAAAATTGGTTTTAGTTTTTATGAATTAAAAAATTATTCTCGCGCAGAGCAATCATTAAAGCTGGTGAGCGAGAAATACCCGGATACAACTGCGGCGCGTTTGGCGCAAAAACGTTTGCAACAAATGCGCGTTGAAGGTAAGTCTTAATTCAAGCAACAGGTTTTTCATTTAAAGCATCAAAAAAAGTTTTTGTTCGTGTCCCTGCTCCCAAGGAGAGAGTGAGGGTGAACGGTGCAAAAGTTTATTAGTCACACACTCAGGCCTACTATTCATGTTGCAAACACGCTTACGCATCACTGAAATATTCTATTCTCTGCAAGGCGAATCTAAATTTGTTGGTTTGCCTACGGTGTTTGTGCGCTTAACCGGTTGTCCTTTGCGCTGCGGTTATTGTGATACGGAATACGCGTTTCAAGGCGGTGAATACCAACAGTTTGATGACATTATTAACGAAATTGCGCAATACAATACGCTTTATGTTTGTGTGACGGGTGGAGAGCCTTTAGCGCAAAAAAATTGTTTAGCCTTTTTAGATCGTTTGGTTGATGCCGGTTATTATGTGTCACTGGAAACCAGTGGTGCGATTGATGTGTGCGATGTTAATAACAAAGTGGTTAAAGTCATGGATATCAAAACGCCTGGCTCCGGTGAAAAAGCAAAAAATCGCTGGGAAAATATTTCCTGTTTGCGTACTGCGGATCAAGTAAAATTTGTGATCATTGATCGCGAAGACTATGACTGGGCCAAAGCGGTCATCGAAGAATATCAATTATCACAACGCACCGAAGTGTTAATGTCACCTGCTTTTAATGAATTGCCTGCAAAACGACTCGCTGAATGGATACTCGAAGATCAGTTGCAAGTGCGTTTTCAATTGCAATTACATAAAATTCTTTGGGGCGAGGAACAAGGTCGGTAATCTAGCTCTTTGGCTTAATATTAAATGGCAGTGCTTGGATTGCATGGCGGGTAGGTTTGTAGTGGACGCAGTTATTGGATTTTTACTAGTCTTTATTGCTGGTAGTGACAAAAAATAATCACGACAGTCGTGCAATCAAAATACTCACAATAAACCAAAAAATAGCAGTCAAAAATAATTTTTTATTTATTTATTGGAAATTCTAGATTAGCGATAACTATGTTTTTTGAATATAGTGCTTGTTGCTTTCATCTGACATTCTTTAAATTGTTGAATATGGTTTTTCCGAGCTAGATTTACCCCTCATTTAGGCCGATGCCCGATCACTAGAGTGCGTCTTAGGTAAACGCTATACTATGCTTTACTATAATTTTCATAGGTCACAAAAATGAACCATGTTCAACAAAAGGCTGTCGTCTTGTTATCCGGTGGGCTCGATTCAGCAACAGTACTCGCTTTGGCGCGTTCTCAAGGTTATGCGTGTTATTGTTTAAGTTTTGATTATGGTCAATTGCATAAAACAGAGTTGCAAGCGGCACAGAAGCTCGCTTCGAGTCTTGATGCTGTAGAACACAAAGTCATCA